>JBGTDR010000099.1:0-12018 GCA_041748215.1 Chthoniobacterales bacterium | reverse complement strand
AATCCCCCGCCACGCTACCCCGAGACCGCGCGCCGGAATGGTTGGGAAGGCACGGCGGTCATTCGCGCCACCGTCGGACCCAACGGCCGACCCAGCTCCGTGACCCTGCATCGATCGTCCGGCTACGGCACGCTGGATCAGGCCGCGTTGGGTGCAGTGCGCGGATGGCGCTTTCGCCCGCGCACCGTTGGCGGAGAGGCCGTGACCGCCACGATCGAAGTGCCGGTCAATTTTTCCCTCCGACGTTGAGCGGGCTTTCTGGTAATCACTTTTTATGCTCCAGCCATGGATGATCGCGGCGGACCTCACGCCCGGTGATCGCCGCAGTGCCGGATCCGACTGGTCCGAATGGGAGTTGCACGACATCCGTTCGCCCGCTGACCCCCATTTTTCGATGGCCTACGGGGCATTAAAGGAGGAATTTGGTGCCAGCGACGAGGTCGAATCCGAGGAGATTTTCCACCGCCGACTCGAGCGCGACCCGCTCAACCTGATCGACGGTTGTTTTTTACTCTACCGCCTTCTGCTCATTCGCAAGAACGGAGAATTCGCCGGCGTGCGCGACCACACGGCAATCGTCAAACCGAACAGAACACCAGTCGTCGTGCACCTTTCGCACAACCTCGTCGCGCCGGCTTACCGTCGCAGCGGCATTGCCGGCTGGCTGCGCGCGCTCCCGCTGCAAACCGCTCGCGAGGCGCTCGCGATTCACGGCTTGGATCGCATCACGCCGGTCCGACTTGTTGCCGAAATGGAACCGGCTGATCCCGCGAGTGAGGCGCGCGTCATCCGATTGCGCGCGTACGAAAAATCCGGATTTCGCAAAATCGATCCCGCCGCGATTCCCTACGCGCAACCGGATTTCCGCGATCCCGCCGAGATCGATCGCACGGGTGGCCCGCGACCCCTGCCGCTGAATCTGCTCGTTCGCCCCGTCGGAGCCGCGACCAGCAAATTCGAAACGTCGCTGCCCGCGGAGGAAGTTCGCCATCTCGCGGATTCGCTCTACCGGATGTACGCCGCCGATTTTCGCGCCGACGACATGGCGCCGCTCTTTGCACGCCTGGCCGATTATCCACCTGACGGCACGAGCGTCCCACTTTTTCCACCCACCTCCGTCGCATGAAAATTCCCATTTACCACGACCCTGGATTTGAAGCGCCGCTGGGCGAGCACATCATGCCGATTCGGAAATTTGCACTCGTCGCCGCCGAGCTTGCCAAACTCGACGGATTCGATTTGCGCCGCCCGGATTCCGTCAGCGAAGAAGATTTCCTCCGCGTTCACACCCGCGATTACTTGCGGGCGGTGCAAACCGGTCAACCGCTCGCGCTGGCCGAGTCGCAGAAATTCCCGTGGTCGCCGGAACTCTACGCGTCCGTCGCCCTCACCAGCGGCGGACTCGTCGCCGCGAGCCTCGCGGCATTGAACGAGATTGGTGTCGCCGGAGCACTCGCCAGCGGGTTCCACCACGCCTGCCCCACCCATGGTGAGGGATTTTGCACGTTTAATGGACTCGTCGTGAGCCTCGAAAAATTACGCGCGGCAGGGACGATTCGCACGGCCGCCGTGCTCGACATGGATCTGCACTACGGCAACGGGACCGCAATTCTCGCCGAAAGCCGCGATTGGCTCTTCGCGCTCTCGATTTACGGGAATGATTATTGGGAAAATGTGCCGTATCGCGATGTCGACATTGTGCGCCACCCGGCAGGCCCCAACCACAATTCTGTGCCGCTTCCCAACGGTGCCGACGGCCCCCAAATGCTCGAAATCCTCGAGGCCTCCCTCCCGCGCCTGCTGGATCGCGGCCGCCCCGACATCCTGCTTTATCAGGCGGGAGCCGACCCGCTCCGTGACGATCCTTATTCTCCCCTCGACCTCGGCCACGATGACCTCTTCGCTCGCGACCGCCGGGTCTTTGCGTTCGCCAGGGAACACGGCATCCCCATCGCCTGGGTCCTCGCCGGCGGTTACACCAAGGACACGAGCCAGGTCGTCCGCGTCCACGTCAACACCGCCCTCGCCGCCCGCGAAATCTTCGGCTGACAAGACCGACCGATTCCGAAATCACTCGGGCAGGATCGCCGGAGTTCGCGGGGGAAATTTCACTTGTCTCCAGCTCGATTCGTGCAAAGAGATCGACCCCTGGCCGCCCTTTGTGAAGAGGACAAAACCATTATTCTGCCACCCGGGTAAGGAACCGCTTCGGTAAAAATAGCCTTTCGAAACAATCAGCGCGGTATCCGCCGGATCCGACTCCGCCACGTTCAACAGCACAAAATCCTCCCGAAACCGCAATTTTTCAACGTCTTCGGCTGACAGGTAGTTCCCCTTGACGAGTAAATCGAGGTATTCGCCCATCGACTGCACGCCAAGATCCGCCGGCCACGCACCCGGACCCTGATCCGCATTGATGGTGTCGAGATTCATCATCTGCGAAGCCATCTGAAATTGCCGCGCGTTGTTCAGAGGGTAAATGACTCTGTTGCCTGAACGGAAGGTTGCGCGCGGGAAAAACAGGAAAACCAGGAAAATTCCAATCAAAGCGCACCAAACGATCCAAACCCAATTCCGCCGCCGGTCGCGCCGCTCCAAATCGTCAAGCTCTTCGGACGCGCTCACGAGACAAATTTAAGTCTTCAAGGCTGCCGCCGTCGATTCCCGAAACCGCTAATACCCCGCCTTGACGACGGTCCGCGCTGGCGATTCAACTCATGCATCGTTTCCAGCCGTCCTGTTCTTACTCCGTAAATGAAAGTGACTCCCCCGCCGCTCGGAGCGCACACCGCGCTCGATGACATTCATTACCGCGAATACAAAATTCTGCTGAAACCCGACCGCTTCACCGAAGCGGCGGCGTTCCGCGAATTTTGGGAAATCATTCGGAAAGCTGCGGCGTCGTTTGATCTCAAGATCGTCGAGGCGGAGGACGCGTTCACCAACCAGATTCGCGAAGTCCTTTTCTACGACACGCCGACGTTTGATCTCTACAATCACCACTTCATTCTTCGTCAGCGCACGTTTTTCCGGGACGGCTGGCCCGAGCACGACCACCAGCTCACGTTCAAGTTCCGTCATCCCGAATTTGCAGCAGCCGCCAGCGCCGACGTGACGCCGCAAATCCCGGGAAAAACGCGGATCAAATTCAAAGAGGAATTGTTGCCGTTGCCCGACCAGCTCGGCGGAATGCGGACGATCTATTCGCACAATTGCGACCTGCTCACCCCCCGGTCCGTGCTGGACCCCGCGCTGCAGGAGATTTCCAAAGCCTTTCCCGTCCTCGGTCCGCTCCGGGTGACGCCTGAAACCTCGATCTCACTCGTCAACGACATGGCCGTCGAGGAAGTCCAGGTGAACGTCGGCGAGATTCATTTTGGCCATGGCTTCAACGGCAAAACGACGATTGCCGTGTGGCGGGACCGGCGGCTGGAACGCCCGCTCTGTGGAGAGTTTGCTTTTCAGGCAAAATTCGAACACCACAACGCGATTCACCGTTCCAGCGTCGCAATCGCCGACGAATTCCACCGCACCGTCCAGCTCGAAGCCAGCGACTGGATTCAACTCGGCACCACCAAGACCGCCATGGTTTACGGATTTGCCAAAGTCCCTCCCACCAACCGTGAATGACACCCCTCCACCGGCAACTGCCGCCCCCGCGCCGGTCACTCTCTGGCAAATTTTTCAGGTCTTTTTCGTGATCGGTATCACGAGTTTCGGCGGCGGCATCGTAGCCTACCTGCGCGAGACCCTCGTCAAACAAAAGCGCTGGCTCACCGACGATGAATTTCTCGCGGCCCTGGAGATCGGCCAGACGCTGCCCGGCCTCAACGCCACCAACGTGAGCGTGATCGTGGGCAAACGCCTCCGCGGCCCGTGGGGATCTCTTGCCGCGGTGACGGGAATCCTCGTTCCGGGCGTTGTGATCATCATGTTGCTCGGCTTACTCTACCAGCGGTTCCATCACAGTCCGGAGATCGCTGCCGTGCTGGCCGGAGTCGCTGCCGCTGCGGTCGGACTTCTGCTGGAAGTCACCCTCCAAATTGGCCGCAAACAACTCACGAACCTGCGCGACCTCGTCGTCGTCGTGCTGGTTTTCTGGCTCGTCGGTGTGCTTCACGTCTCCCTGCTCGTCGTGCTGGTAACGATTGCTCCCGTCGCAATCTGGTTTCACCGGCCCCGGCCGCCCGCCGTCCCGTCCAGTCTGGAAACCAGCCCCGTCATCTGACCTTCGCCATGCACAAACTTGTCAGCCTGCTCAATGTATTCAGCGTGCTCTCGCTGCTGGCGGTCGGCGGTGGCACGGCGGTGCTGCCGCAAATGCAGCACGAAACGGTGACCAATTACGGCTGGGTCACCGCCACCGAATTCGCCACGATGTACAGTCTTGGCCAACTCGCGCCCGGGCCCAACATGTCGATGGTCGCCCTCATCGGTCTGCTCACAGCAGGTTTGCCCGGAGCGATCGTCGTGCTCGTCGCATTTTTCCTTCCCGCCTCGCTGCTCACCTACGTGGTCAGCAACATCTGGGATCGATTCGACGGTGTCCCGTGGCGCGACGCGGTTCAAGCCGGCATGGCACCCATCACGATTGGTCTGATGCTCGGCGGCGTTTACGCGGTTGGGAAAACCGCCAGCTTTAACGTGAGCCGTCCGATCGAAGAAAATCTCATCACGCTCGCGATCGGCGCTGCCGTGGTGGTCATCCTCTTCGCCCGTCACGTCAACCCCGCCCTCCTCATCCTCGGCGGTGGCGTCATCGGGTATTTTGTTTTGCGCTGAACGAGCGCGATTGCGCATCGGTGGCGACCGCGCCTTCGGAAATGTGCTCGCCGCATACGGCATGGCGGTTCATTATTCCGATCCGAACAATCCACGCTCCCATGAACGCTTCCCGCCTCGTCACCACGTTCGTCCTTGCCCTCTTCGCAGCCGTGATCCCGGCACGAGCCATCCCGTGTCTCGCCCTGACCGACGGCAATCAACTGCTCGCCTTCGATTCCAATAACCCGGCATTGGTGACGTCAACGGTCATCACAGGATTGGGCGGTTACACACTGGTCGGCCTTGATATTCGCACCACGGTGCAAACGACCGGCCCGGCCAACCCGGGCGTCGGTTCGCTCTGGGCCATCGGCAATAGCGGAGCGCTCTACCAACTTTTTGTGATCAATCCAGCAACCGGAGCCGCGACTCCCATCGGTGCTCCCCTCGTCGGTCTGAGCGTCGTGCCGGGCGACAATGCCTGGTTCTTCGGATTTGATCCCGCGACGGATCGCATCCGCTTTATGGGATTCCTCTCCAACTACGAAATTGATCCGAATACCGCCACCGTCGTCACGCAGACGGACATTGGCGGATTCATCAACTTCAATGGCTCCGCTTTCAACACCGCCTCGTTTGGCGGCAGCAGCCAGCCGTATCTCGTCGAAGTCGGCGGCGACGATCTGCGGACTTCGGCCAACATCTCGACGGGCGTCGTCACTCCGATCGGCCCCCTCGGAATCGACATCAGCCTGCCGAACGGTCTCGATATCTTCGAATCCACCACTCTCCTGGCTGCACGTCCGGTTGCAACCACCCAACTCTTCAACGTCAATCGCACCACCGGTGCCGCCACCTTGATCGGCAACGTCGGCGGCAATCCCGTCATCCGCGCCCTCACGATCGTTCCCCCATCGTTCCCGCCCACCCTGCCGGTCACCGTCAAAATCAAAGGCCCCAAAAAATTCAACACCACCGCGGCGCGCGCCAAACTTCGCGGCACTGCAAAAAGTGACGCCGGCATCACGCGCGTGGAATATCGCGTCGGCAACAAGGGCAAGTTTAAGAAGGCCAAAGGCACGCGGAAGTGGCGCGCCAACGCCCGCCTCAACCCAGGCGTGAACAAAATCATCGTTCGCGCTATCGGCGGCAATGATGTCCGCTCCCGCCCGGCCCGCGTCCGCGTGACCCGCGTTTTCCTGATCGACCCGCTCTGAGCCGGTCAGCCGACCTGAAGGCTGCAGGCACCCACGACACTCACGACACTCACGACACTCACGACGAAACGTGAGCCCCGCGTGCTGGAACGATGGGAATTACCAGCTCAGCGCCTGAATCCTCCGGGCGACCTCCTGCACGTTTGCCCGGCTGTTGAACGCCGAAATGCGGAAATAACCCTCGCCGGCCAGCCCGAAGCCGCTGCCAGGAGTGACCACCACATTGGCCTCGCTGAGAATCCGATCGAACATCGCCCAACTCGTGTGCCCGCCAGGACCTCGCACCCAGAGGTACGGAGCGTTCGTGCCGCCAAAAACCTCGAGGCCGACCGCCGACACTGCTTCCCGCAGAATCGCCGCGTTGCCCATGTAATGATCAACCAGCGCACGGACCTGAGCCTGGCCCTCGTCTGTGTAAATTGCCGCCGCGCCACGCTGGGTCACGTAACTGACCCCGTTGAACTTTGTGCTGAAACGGCGATTCCACAGCGGATGCAGCGCGGTTTTTGCCCCGGTGTCCGTTGTGCAAACGAGGTCTTTTGGAACGATGGTGAATGCGCAGCGCACGCCCGTGAACCCGCCGTTTTTGGAAAAACTGCGAAACTCGATGGCGCACTGGCGCGCCCCGGGAATCTCGTAAATCGAGCGCGGCACATCGGCGTCCTGGATGTAGGCTTCGTAAGCTGCGTCGAAGAGAATGATCGCTTCGTGTTTCAGCGCGTATTCCACCCAGAGCCGGAGCTGTTCACGCGTGGCCGTCGTGCCCGTCGGGTTGTTCGGGTAGCACAGGTAAATCACGTCGACCTTCGCCGCCGGAATCTCCGGAACAAATCCGTTATCCGCCGTGCACGCCAGGTAAACGAGTCCGTCGTAAACGCCCTTGTCGTCAGCGTCGCCGGTGTGACCTGCCATCACGTTGGTGTCGACGTAAACCGGATACACGGGATCCATGACCGCGATGCGATTGTTGTGCCCGAGCACGTCGAGGATTGCACCGCAGTCGCATTTTGATCCGTCGGAAACAAAAACCTCGTCGTCCGCCACCGTCAGGCCGCGCGACCGGTAATCGTGCTCCGCGATGGCCGAGCGCAGGAATTCATAGCCCTGCTCTGGCCCGTAACCGTGAAACGTCTCCGCCCAGCCGAGATCATCAACCGCCGCGTGCATCGCCGTGCGAACGGCCTCCGGCAGCGGCTCGGTCACGTCTCCGATGCCACAACGAATCAGTCGCTTCGCCGCGTCGGGATGCGCGTCGGTGAATGCCTTCACCCGGCGATTGATCTCGGGAAACAGGTAGCCGGCTTTGAGTTTGAGGTAATGCGAATTGAGGTATGCCATGACTTGAAGCCCGACAGGATTTACGGAATTCCGGAAATGGAAAAGCCGGGAATCACGCGCTTTCGATCATCCGATTAGCCGGCACGCCGTTCGCGAAACGGTGCTGCGAAGTCAGTTCAAGCCGCTCGCGGGTCGGCTGAGCAGATCGGCGAAAATTTCGTCCCGGCGGCGGCGGGCTTCCTCCTGGCGGGAGGTGCTCAGCGATTTCCTGACCCGGTGTTTGGTGTAATCGGACAGATGCAGCGTGTAATGAATCCACCACGTGCCGTTGTTGTTCCAGAGATGATGGTCCGGATTGGCGCTGGCGATGCGGATGGCGGGAGTGGCTCGAGTCATGATGCGTGGATGTTTTGCGTTGGTGTTGGCTGACGCATCGCCGAGAGCGCGGGGTCCAGCTTTCGCCGGAACTGTCCGCTGGAGATATTCCTGTTCATTCGCCTGAGCGAACGCACATCGGTTCAGAAGAACCAGGCACCTCGGCGTCTCCCCGCCAGGTTGCCGGACGCCCGCCGAAGCGGACACCTCTCTTGATGCTGGAAATCACGTAACACGCTCCCCTCACCCGCGCACGAAAAAGTTGTGTCATAGGCTTTTCCCGGCCACCAATGCGCCGGAAAAATCCCGGTCGGCCAGGCCGAAAAATTCGAAGGTCCGCGTCGTTTTCGTCACATAGCGACGCACGTTTCTCTCCACGAGAGACTTAAGCGCCCGCTTTCAAAACCGGTTTTCCGCGCGCGTCGTCAATCGAATCCACCGGAAAATTATTGTCACTTTTCTTCGCTTTGTGGGCGGACGATGCGCGGCGTATTGCGCTCGTTGTTGTCAAATTGTCATTCCAACCAACGCCCATCCCTTTCATCCATGAAGATCCGTTTTTTGCTCGCTGCCGTGCTCACGGTTGCCTCCTTTGTTCCCGCACTTAGTCACGCCCAGTCCGCCTATGCGGTCACGGCGGACAATCGGTTGATCACTTTTGATCTTTCGAATCCAGCCAACACTCTCAGCCAGATTGCCATCACCGGATTGGTGACGTCCGACGGCACCACCGCGGACCCGAGCGGCACGCTTTTCGAACTCGCCCTCGACTCCGAAACCGGCATTTTTTACGGCCTCGACGGCAACGCCAATTTTTACTCACTCGATGTCGGCACCGGCGCGGCGACGCTCGTCAGCAGCACATTTTCGCCCACGGGCTTTGACGCGGGCCTCGACTACGACCCCTTCACGTCCGCCTTGCGGTTTGTGAGCGATGCCGCCGAAAACGTCGTCATCACGACGGCAGGGGTCCCCACGACGCTCGCTCCTACAGTGTATGGCGTTGGAGATCCCAACGTTCTGGCTGCTCCGACTTTCGTCGGACTCGCGATCGACCCGGACTTTGGGACGACCTATTCCATCGATTCGACTTTGGGCATTCTGGCCCAGTCGTTCGATCCCGGCCTCGGCGAATTTTTCACCGTGGGCAGTCTTGGTCTTTCCATCACCGGTTACGCCAGCCTCACCATCCTGGACGGATCGCTTTTTGCCGCGCTTTCCACGGACGGCTTCAATTCTTCGCTGTATTCAATCGATTCGTTGACCGGATCCGCCACAAAAATCGGCGACTTTGCGGGAGGCATCAACGCGCTCGTTGCCGTCCCCGAACCCGCCGCCTTCCTCGTAATTTTTCCCATCGCCGCCTGCATCTTCCTTAAGCGCCGGAAAACCGCCTGATCATCGCGGCAATCCCGGTCCCACGAAAGTCTAGTCGGCCGTTAACGCCACTAGCGACGGGGTCACTCTGCCTTTGCATAATCAATTTACCGACCGCGACACAAAGCCCAATACACCAATAGCAACCAATGAAACCGTTCATTAAGATCACCACGACGCTGGCCAGTCTGGCGTTAGCCGGTTCCCTGCATGCGCAGGGATTCAAAACCAGTGAATTTTCCTATCTTGCGCCGACAGCGGGATCGGATTTCGACTTCGAGCCAATTGTCACCGTGGGCGACCGCGTGCCGCTCACGGGCGGCGCGCCGGGTGCCGAGTATGCCTTCGTCGGCATTCCCGACGCGATGGGCATTTACCGCGACACGGTTTCCGGGGAAAACATCCTTTTTGTTGCCCACGAGCTGGGCAACACGACCGTCACCACGCCCGTGCCGGGAGCCACTGCGCTGCGCGGAGCCTACGTTTCCCGCTACGTCCTGGGCGGTGACGGCGGGGTATTGAGCGCCGCGGTCGCACACTCCAATCTGTTCCTCGAGAATACGTTTGCCTCCAATCGCCCGCCGCAGGCTGGTGACGCCGTGGCGTTCACTCGATTCTGTTCCGGCTCGTTCGCCGGCCGGAACCAGGGCCTCGACCGTCCGATGTTCTTCACCAACGAAGAAACATTTGGAGCGCCTTCCTACGAGACGGCCAGGGGTGCCCAGTCCGTCGCGATCATCGATGGCAATATGCACACACTGCCCGCCTTGGGTCGCATCGGTCGCGAAAACACGATCGTCCAGCCCCGGCGGGACAGCATCACGGCGATTATTTCGACCGAGGACGCCGGCTCACCCTCGTACGTTTACATGTACGTCGGCCAGAAACAGCGTCGGTCCAGCAGTGCGCTGGACAAGAACGGTCTGACCGGAGGGAGGGTCTACGTGCTCTGCGGCCGCGACGCCCAGCACAATGAGGGCACGTTCACCACGGGCAGCCTGCCGATGCGCTGGGCCGAGATCGCCAACGGCGGCAGCCTGACCGACGCCCAGCTTCTGGCCGCGGCCGACCTAGCCGGCGCTTTCGGATTCGTGCGGGTGGAGGACGCCGAGTTCGATCCCGCCCAGCCGACCCGGTCACTCTTCCTTGCCACGACCGGTGGCAGCGGCCCCAACCGTCTCGGGCGGCTCTACGAGTTGAGCATGACGCCGACCAACCCGGTCGGACCTTGCACGCTGAACGTGATCTACAATGCCGACGAAATCGTGACGCCCGGCGGCACCTACACTGGAGCCAGCGTCGGCAGCCTCGTTGCGGTCAATGGCGGCGATCCCGCCCGCCTCGGTGCCTACACCGGCGGCAACATCGACGCCGGCACCGACTTCCCGGTCAGCATCGACAACATCGCCGTTTCCAACCAGTTCATCATGGTTCAGGAGGATCGGAACAGCCCCGCCGACGCGGTCTTTGCGAAATACAGCCGCAACGGTGGCCTCTGGTCGCTCGACCGCGCCAGTGGATACCAGGCGAAACTCCAGTCCACGTTCAACTATCCACAGATCGAAGCCCGCGACGGCCACAGCGCCCTCGCGGCTGGTCTTTGGGAGTCCTCCGGCATCATCGCTACCGACGAGATCTTCGGCGCGGGCACCTTCGTCGTGAACGTCCAGGCGCATTCCCAGACGGTGAACCTGAACGGCGGCGGCACCGGTCCGAGCATCCGGACAAACATCCCGGACGGCCTCGGTGGTTTCTACACCCGGGCACAGGCCCGCGAGCTGTTCGCCGAGGACGGACAGCTTATCGTCATGCGCCCCACACCGTAATCCGTGCGCCTCGCCAAATAACCTCCGTGCGCGGACCGGCCGGGAAATCCCCGGTCGGTCTTCGCCATCTCCGGTCTTCTCCGCTCAACGAATGCCCGCCCTGCTGCTCTGGATCGAAGCGCTCGCCCTCGCGCTGTTCGGCTTCACCGCTCCAGCCAACTGGTTGCTTCCAGCGGCATCCCTGCTCGCGATCGCCGCGGCCGTGCTCTCGCGCGGACTGGCCGCGACGGCGGCCATCGTTCCTTTCCTGATCCTGCTGACCCCGCAACTCGGCGGGTCAGTCTGGGAGGGTGCTCCGTTGCCGCCCGCCTTCGCGGTGACCGCCTTGCTGCTCGGTACGGTCCACGCGTTTGGTGCCATCTGGCAGCACCTCGGCCGGAAATCGGCCGCCGCCGCCGCCATTCCGACCTGCCTGCTGCGACTCGTGGTCATCCTGCATTTCGCCGCGGCCGGAGTTTTTCTTGCGTCAGCCTGGCTGCCTGTCCGCGGGCTCTTTTTTTTCACCACGGCCGCCATGGCCGCCGTTCTTTCGATCGACGCCGGTTCAAAATTGGTCGCGCGCCTTTATACGCCGCGCCGACATTGGAACTCCCTTGCGGCACCGGGGGCATTTTTTTTCTACCGCTGGCTCGGGGGACGATGGACCGCGTGTTTCCCACCGCCCCGGGCTGATGAAGCCCTGTCCGTCCGCCTGGGGGAAATGTGGATGTGGCCGACGGTGCGCCGCGGGCTGCCGTGGCTGATCCTGGCCGCCGCCGTCCTCACGTGGATCGGAACGGCCGTCCACCAGGTGCCGCCCGGCTTCCTGGGCGTGAGACAGCGGGCCGGCGCGTGGGAACACGACGCCATTGCCTCAGGCCTGCACTTTTCCCTCCCGTGGCCGCTCGGCGGAGTGACCCAGATTGATTCCGGAGTCGTTTTTGAGACGGTCCTGGGTTTCGAAGCCGACCTCGGCCAGCCCATCCTGTGGGAGCGCGCTCATTACGAGGGTGAAGAAAAATCACTCGTCGGTGGCGGGGACGATTTCCTCTCGATCTCGGTGCCCGTGCTCTGGCGAATCGCCCGACCAGCCGATTTCCTGCGCATGGCGGCCGAGCCGGACCGTCTGGTGCGCGACCTCGGCGACCGCGTGCTCCTGCGTCTAACGCATGGTCGGCCGGCCGCCGAGGTGATGACGGTCG
>JBGTDR010000098.1:0-13037 GCA_041748215.1 Chthoniobacterales bacterium | reverse complement strand
GGCGGACTCGGCTGGCGTGTCGGCCGCGGGATCCGGGCCGGGCTTCACGCTTCCATTGGCGAAGGCCGCCGCAACCTCGGCGGTCCACGCGCGGCCAGCGTTCTCCCATTCGCGCTGGAAAGCGCCGTAATACTCGGAAGCCAGGTAACGGGCGATTTCAGTGGTGCCGCCGACGTTGCGCCAGTCGATCCGAATCGTACGCCCGGTCTGCTCGCGGTAACGTGCGCCGAATGCCCGTGCGAATTCGTAGCGGATCGCTTCGTTGTGCGGGCTGATGATGACGAGCGAATCGTCAGCGGTGGCGAGCAGATTGTCCTCCGGCTGGAGCGCGAAGGGAATTCCCACGACGGCCCCGAGAACAGCGAGGATGACGAGGATGCGCGCCGTCATGTTTTACGTGCGGAGGACAACAACGTCGCCGGGCACAGCGCAGGCGTAAAGTTCGCGGTCGGCGGGCCGCTGGGCGAGATCCGGATTGAGCTCGAAAATTTTCAAGGACTGGGTGCCGGCGAGAAATTGGTATTGGGCGACCTCGCCGAGGTAGATCGATTCGCCGATGTGGCCGGGGATGCAATTGCCCTCCGCGGGCGTGGTGCGAATCGTCCAGCTTTCCGGCCGGACCGACAAAGTGACCTCGGTGCCAGCGGCGGGTTTCCAGTCGGGTTCGGCGATCACGCCGTCGAATGGCCCGAGAGCGGTCCGGATCCTGGCCTGGCCATTCGATGATTCGACGACCGTGCCGGGTAGAAAATTTGTTTCACCGATGAAGTCGGCGACGACGCGGGTGCGGGGGCGGCGGTAAACCTCCTGGGGTGCGCCGATCTGGGCGATGCGGCCACCGTCGAGAATGGCCATGCGATCCGAGATGGAAAGGGCCTCCTTCTGGTCGTGGGTCACGTAAATCGCCGTGAGGCCGAATTCCTTGCAGACGCGCCGGATCTCGGTGCGCATTTCCAGGCGAAGTTTCGCGTCGAGGTTGGAAAGCGGCTCGTCGAGGAGGAGGCAGCGCGGGCGGATGACAAGTGCGCGGGCGAGCGCAACCCGCTGCTGCTGGCCACCGGAAAGCTGGCCGATCTTGCGCGAACCGTATGCGTCCATGTGAACGGAGGCGAGGGCTTCCTTCACGCGCTGGTCGGTCTCGGTGCGAGGGATCTTCCGTTCGACGAGGCCGAACGCGACATTCTGCGCGACGGTGAGATGTGGCCACAACGCATAGCTTTGAAACATCATGCCCGTGTTGCGTCGGTGCGGTGGCAGGCGGGTGACATCATCGCCGCCGAAAAGGATGCGGCCCTCTTCGGGCACGTAAAATCCTGCGATGCTCCGCAGCAGAGTCGTTTTGCCGCAGCCGCTGGGACCGAGCAGGAAAAACAGCTCGCCCGGTTCGACACGGAGCGAGACCTGATCGAGTGCGCGATTTTCGCCGAAGGACTTGACGAGATTTTCGATGGAAATGTCGATCATGCGCGAAGCCGCTTTGGCTACAGGTTTGAACTCACTGGCGCAACCCAAGAGCGTGAACGAAGCCCTCAGGTGGTGGCATTCTTGCCTCACGGGCCGTCGAGGCGTATGAAAGGGCAACTTCGTGGCAGAAAACGATTCATCGAACCCATCGGCTGAGCCGCCCGAGGCGGGGAGGTTTTTTGTCCGCCCGGCGCGGGAGGGCATTGTCGCCGCGATCCTCGTCTTCGTGGCCGCCGCGACGTGCATCATCGTGGTCAACCAGTACGCGATGGAGTCGAAGATGGACATGGTCCGCATCGAATTGATGCGACTGGCCAGCGCCGCCGCGGCCGTGGTGGACGGGGACCAGCACGAACAATTGACCGCGCCGGAACATACGAATTCCGCGCTCTACCGGGATCTGCTCGATCCCCTCGTCAAGATTCACCGCCGCGTTTCCGACCTCGCGTATATTTACACGTTCCGCGAGCGCGATGGGCGGCTGTTTTTTGTGCTCGATACGGCCAATGCGGCCGACGAACTCGGCTTTGACCGGCCGATGGAAGCGTCGCAGGTCATGGAGCCTTACCAAACCGCGTCGGCGGAGCAGGATGCCGAGGAAGCGAGCGCCGTGCGGGAGGGGCGACCCTACGCGTCGAAGACACCGGTAAAGGATGATTTCGGGGTCTTCGTCACGGCCTTTGCGCCGATCCGAAATGCCAGGGGAGAAGCGGTGGGAGCACTTGGTGTTGACCTTGATGTCTCCGAACTCGCGGAGCGGATCATGCAGGTGCGACTGGCCGGCATGGTTGGTTTGGGAGTTGCTGGACTGGCCGCCATCGCGGTCGGATTGATCGTGTGGCGATTGCGGTGGAATACGCTGCGATCCGAGGTGGAGCGCACGACGGCCCTCGCGGCACGACATTCCGCCGAGTCAAACCAGCGTCGCCTCGTCGAAGCGCTGGGTGAAATTGTTTACCATCACGACCTCGCAAGCGACCAACTCACCTATTCCGGAAGTTTCACGCGGCTGCTGGGCTGGGCCGCTGACGAAATGGACGGCAACACGCCCGAGTGGATCACGAATATGCATCCCGACGACCGGGCATCGGTGATCGATGCCTTCGAGGCATCCAAGCGCACTGGCGGTCTATTCAGTCTCGAATATCGCTACCGAAAGGCGGATGGAAGCTACCTGTGGGTTTCGGATCGCGGCGTCATTTCCTTCGATGCCACCGGCAAACCCCACGCGATGGATGGCGTGATGCTCGACATTAGCGAACGGCGCCGGAGCGAAGAGCGCTTCCGCATCATTTTCGAAGAATCGACCAACCCGCACATGATCGTGGATTCCACGGGCGTGATCGATTGCAACCGCGCGACGGTCGAAATGCTCGGATACGAGAGCAAGTCCGAAATCCTCCGGCAACCGCTCGAAAAATTCTGGCCCGAGACGCAGTCTGACGGACGGTCCACGTGGGACTTCGCTCGCGAAATGGTGTTGGCGGTCCAGACACGCGGGACGCACCGATTCGAAGTCTTAAAAAAACACGCTTCGGGCGAGTTGATCCCGGTCGAGGTGAGCAGCACGTTCATTACGGTCGACGGGCGCAAGGTCATGCTCGTGGTGTGGTTTGATCTGCGGCCAATCAAACGCGCCCAGAACGAACTCGCGGCGAGTGAGGCCAAATACCGCGACCTCGTGGAAAATCTGCAACAGATCGTTTACCAGACGGATCTCGAGGGGCGCTGGGTTTTCCTGAATCCGGTCTGGGAAAGCATCTCGGGTTATTCGCTATCGGATTCGATCGGTGAGTCATTCGCGAAGTTTGTGGTTTCCGAAGACATTGCGGAAATTCAGCGTATCCGTGAGCGTGAGCTGAGCGGCGCGGTCGCAGGGTCGATGCTGGCCTTTCGTATCCGGAGCAAGACAGGCGCGACACGTCTGCTGGAAGGTGCCTGCCGACCGCGGTTCGACGTGGACGGCAGGGTTGTGGGCACCAGCGGCATGCTCGCCGACGTGACGGAACGCAAGCAGGCCGAAAGCAATCTCATTGCGGCCAAGGAGGCGGCGGAATCGGCCAATCGCGCCAAAAGCGAATTTCTCGCCGTGATGAGCCACGAGATCCGCACTCCGCTCAATGGCGTGCTCGGGTTTTCCAACCTGCTTTCGCAGACGGCACTCGACACGGTGCAGCACGATTACCTGCGGACGATCGCGAGTTGCGGTGACTCGCTGCTGGCTCTGATCGACGACATCCTCGATTTTTCGCGAATGGAGTCGGGCAAGCTCGACCTCGAGTCGCGGTCGTTCCGGTTGCGCGACTGCGTCGAAGGTGTGCTCGACGTGCACGCGCACGCGGCGTTCAAAAAGCAGCTCGAACTCACGTCCGTCTTCGACGAAGGCGTGCCGGAGTGGATCGTCGGGGACGAACCGCGCCTCAAACAGGTCATTTCGAATCTCGTCGGCAACGCCGTTAAATTTACCGAGCACGGCGAAATCATCGTGACCGTCGCGCGGCGAACGCCACTGGGCGGTTCGGGCATGGAGATTGAATTTTCCGTTCGCGACACCGGCCTCGGAATCGAGGAGGAGAAGATTCAAAAACTCTTCCAGCCATTTGTGCAGGCCGATACGTCGATGTCGCGGCGATACGGCGGCACCGGACTTGGGCTGGCGATTTGCCGCCGCCTTGTCGAAGGAATGGGCGGCGCAATCCGGGTGCACAGTACGCCGGGTCGCGGCACAGTATTTTTCTTCACGATTCGCACCCAACCTGTGCGTGACACGCCGGTGTCCGTTTTCGACATGGCAGCTTGCGGTCTGCGCAGGATTCTCGTGATCGATGGCAATCGTGCGGTGCGAAAATCCCTCGCGGCCCGCATCCTGGGATTGGGATTCGAGGTCATCGAAGGTTCGGCAGAATCCGACATCGGCGAGCTGATGGAGCGTCATGGCACCGTCGACCTCGTGATCGTCGACGGACTCCTTGGCGCGACCGGCCTCGGGTCGTCCACCAAGGACGTGGCTCAACTCGCCACGGAAAAAAATGTTTTTATACTCCTGCTGGTTCCGCTGGGAGTTCCGCTGGGCCAGCTCCCCGAACATCTTCCAAACGAGTGGGGCCGGATCTCGAAGCCGGTGCACACCGCCGCGTTGCGCCGCGCGCTATTCGAAATTTTCACCGGAAACAAATCGCCGGCTGAGCTGGCCCGGCAGCCGGTTGCCGACGGGGAGGACGCTTTGCCCAGCCCGGATTTTACGTCGATTCTTGTCGTGGAGGATAATTCGGTGAACCAGAAGCTCGTTCGCCGCATGCTGGCCGGACTGGGCTATCAGGCTGACATCGTCTCCGACGGGGCCGCCGCGCTGCGCTTTTGCAGCGAGCGCGATTTCGACATTGTTTTCATGGACATCCAGATGCCGGGAATGGACGGCTTTGCCACCACGGCCCAGCTGCGGGCGGATGGCAATCAGTCGTGGATCATTGCCCTCACAGCCCACGCGATGACGGAGGATCGCGGGCGGTGCCTTGATGCCGGCATGAATGATTACCTCACAAAACCGGTGCGCACTTCCGAGCTGCGGCGGGTGCTCGCCGCGTTCGCTTCGTCTGTCCGCGGCGCGGCCGCCGGCTGACAGGGCCGTCCGGGAGTAGGGGACGTTGTCGTTTTTCCGCTGGCGATGACGGAATGCGTCGAGCATTCTGCGCGGCCTATGTCCGTTCTTGTCGTTGGCTCAATCGCTCTGGATACGATCAAAACCCCCATCGAGGAACACGCCGATCTGCTGGGCGGTTCGGCTTCCTACGGTGCGGTCTCGGCCAGCTTCTTCAGCCCCGTGAATCTCGTCGGAATCGTTGGAGAGGATTTCCCGAAGGAACACATCACGCTGCTAGAGAATCGCAAAATTGATCTACAGGGCCTTCAGATTGTGCCCGGGAAAACGTTTCGCTGGTCCGGCGAATACATGTGGGATCTCAACACCCGCGAGACACGCTCACTCGAACTGAATGTTTTTGAGACGTTCTCGCCTGCCCTTCCGGAATCCTACCGGCAAACGCCCATCGTCCTTCTGGCCAACATTGCTCCCGCACTTCAGCACCACGTGCTCGATCAAGTCGTGAGCCCGGATTTTATCATCGCCGACACGATGGATCTGTGGATCGACATCGCCAAAGATGAGCTGGTCGCTCTGCTCGCCCGGGTTCATATGCTCATCCTCAACGACGGGGAAGCGCGCCAGCTCACGGGCGAGACGAGCCTGATCAAAGCCGGGCGCAAAATCCGCGAAATGGGACCGCAATTTGTCGCGATCAAAAAAGGTGAACACGGCTGCCTGCTTTTCGGTGGCAACGAATTTTTCAGCTGTCCGGCCTACCCGCTCGAAGACATTCACGACCCGACCGGTGCCGGGGACACTTTCGCGGGCGGCCTGGCGGGATTCCTCGCGGCGGGCGGTGCGGACGACGTGACGTTTGACCGCCTCCGGCAGGCGGTCGTCTACGGCAGCGTGCTCGCCAGTTTCAACGTGGAAAAATTCAGTCTCGAACGTCTGAAAACCGTCACTCCGGAGGACATTTCCGAGCGGTTTCAACTTTTCCAGCTCATGAGCCGGTTCGGCGAAGTCTGATCACCCGTTCGCGGCCGCCTCGCAACGCGGGGTTCCGCAGTTTCTGACTGGGCCGCGAAACGGAGTTCGGTGGCATTCACCGCGCGGGAGTTGGGGATGCCTCGCTGGCCATCATCTCGACGGTCATTTTTTCGATCATCTCGAGTTGGGCCGAATAGGATTTCATTTGGTCGGGCGAGAGAATTCCGCCGAGAGCCTGGCGCTTTCGGTCCATCACCTGTTTGACGGCGCGCGCGGGATCGGTTTCGCCATTCGCGACAGCGGAAGACGTGTTGGGATCGAAAAGTTCCAGTTGGAGATCGGCCAGTTTCGCAAACACGGCGTCTTTTTGGTCCTCCGTGAGATCGACCACGGCGTTGATTTGCGAAAGTTCCGTGTTCGCCATGGTCTCAGCGAGCGATTGACGCTCCTTTGACTCGAACGCGGCAAGTTTCCCCCGTTGGTCTGGACTGAGCAGATTTTTAAAGTCGCTACCGCGGGTGTCGACGGTGCCGTTTGGATTTGCGGGATTTTCCTGAATGAGACGCAGGCTGTTGAGTTGGTGAGGCTGAAGGTCGAGAATTGGAAGCAGCGCTTTCAGCCGCAGGTCCGCCTGAGCTTCAAGCAGCGACCTCATCTGTGGTGAATTCAGCGAAGGGAACGCTGGTTTCGCTGGTTGGGAGGGGGCCGCTGTCCCGGATGGGCTGGCGGCCGCGAAAGGAGGAGATACCGGAGCGATTGGCTGGGAGGGTTCTGGCCGCACCGAAATTGCGGGCGATGGCGCCGGGGTGCGGGGAAGGAGGACGACCGTCGTGATGCCAGCGCCGACAAGAGCACCGGCCAGCCCGGAGAGCAGGTGACTTTTCATTAGGGGGGAGGAATGCCGGGTGCGAGCGGGTCGTCAGTAGAAGCGCGCGTTTTGGCCGGTGGTTTCGAGAACGGAGAGCCAGAGATCACCGCCCGGATCAACGTTGCGGCGGGAAGAGACGGCGATGGCAAGCGGCAGGTGGACGTAGGTGCTGTGCCAGCGCGCGACGAGCATTCCGGTTTTGCCAGCCATGCCCGCGTGTACGGCGGCCTGGGCGAGGCGCAGGCAATAAATGCGATCCTGCGGGGAAGACGGCACGCTGCGGATGATGTAGCTCGGATCGATGTATTTGAGCGTGAGTTCCGTTTTGGTGCTGCGGAAATACGCTTCGATCTCACCCTTGAGAAACGGGCCGATGTCGCCAAGGCGTTTGTTTCCGGATTTGTCACGCGATTCGCCGACGCTCATCAGTTCCTGACCGGCACCTTCCGCCACGATAATCACAGCGTGGCCGCGCTTGATGACGCGCTGACGCAATTGTTCGAGCAGCCCGTAGTCACCTTCGAGGGCAAACGGAACCTCGGGAATGAGCACACAATTGACCTCGCCACTGGCAATCGCGGCCGAGCAGGCGATAAAGCCGGAGTGACGGCCCATCAACTTGACGAGGCCAATCCCGTTGCGGGCACTCACGGCCTCGGTGTGGGCGGAATGGATCGCTTCGACCGCGGCGGCCACCGCCGTCTCGTAGCCGAAACTTTTGTCCATGAAGATCATGTCGTTGTCGATGGTCTTGGGCACGCCAACGACCGCAAGAGTGTAACCGCGCTTCTGTGCTTCCGCGTCGATTGCCATCGCGCCGCGCTGGCTGCCATCTCCGCCGATCACAAAAAGGATGTTTACTTCGAGTTCCTGTAAACGATCCACCATCACGCCGACGTCCTGCGGACCGCGCGAAGTGCCGATCCGCGTGCCGCCGAACTGGTGAATATTGCTCACAAGATCCGGAGTGAGCCGCATCACGGGTTCGCCCTTTTCCGGGACCAATCCTTCGAACCCGTAGCGCACACCGTAGATGCGATGGATGCCGTAACGGTAATGCGCCTGGAGGACGATGGCGCGGATCACGTCATTGAGTCCGGGGCACAGACCTCCACACGTGACGATGGCGCACGTTGTTTTGGCAGGATCGAAAAAGATCTTTCTCCGCGGCCCGGCGACTTCGAAGCAGGGAATGCCTCCACCGCTTTCAAACATGGCGCGCGTTCCCTCGAGCGAATGATCGATCAGGATGCGGGTGTCATCGCCGTAAAATGCGTGGGAGTGGCCGCACTGCTGGAAATGGTCGTCGAGCGGAGAATCGATCGTGCGTTCGCCCAGAGCGCGAATTTGCAGATCTTCGGGCAGCAATTTGGAAGCGGACTGCCCGGCGCTCGAAAAATGGGTCCTCATGGTGCTCGTTCGGCGATGGTGGATTCCGGCCACCGCGCGGTATGAGACAAACCCGCGCGGCAGCGGCTGGATTATTCGGCTTTGGCGGCGCGCACGATCTCGGCAAAGCTGCGCGGGTCGAGACTGGCTCCGCCAACGAGGGCGCCGTCGATGTCGGGCTGGCCAAGGAGTTCGGCCGCATTGGCCGGTTTCACGCTGCCACCATATTGGATGCGAATTTTGTCGGCCGTCGCATGATCGGACAGCTCGGCGAGAACCTGGCGGACGTGCGCGTGGGCGTCCTGAGCCTGCGCGGGTGTGGCGTTGCGGCCGGTGCCGATGGCCCAAACCGGTTCGTAAGCGACGACCATGTCGAGAAATTGTTCAGCGGAAACGTCGGCGAGGGCGCCGCGGAGCTGCGTCTCGAGCACGTCCTTCTCCTTGCCGGCGTCACGTTCCTCGAGCGTCTCACCAACGCAGAGGATCGGTTTGAGCTCGGCGGCGTGCGCAGTAATGACCTTCCGGTTGATCACGGCATCCGTCTCGCCAAAAATCTGGCGTCGTTCGCTGTGGCCGACGATGACGTATCGCACAAAAAGTTCGCGGAGCATCGGCGGGCTGATCTCTCCCGTGAAGGCACCCGACATCTCGTAGTGCATGTTTTGCGCGCTGAGCCGGATCTTTTGGGATCCGCCGAGCAGCTCGGACATTTTCGCGAGGGCAGTGAAGGGCGGGGCAATGACGATGTCGACGCCCGAGAGATTTTCAACTTCGAGGCGAAAGTCGCTCAGGAAGTTCTCCGTCTCGGCGACGGTCATGTTCATTTTCCAGTTGGCGGCAACGATGGGTTTGCGCATGGGATGATTATTTTTCGTCGAGAGCGGCGACGCCGGGCAGGGATTTACCTTCGAGCAATTCAAGCGAAGCTCCTCCGCCGGTCGAAGCGTGGGTGACCTGATCGATCACGCCGAATTTTTTGGCGGCCGTGGCGGTGTCTCCGCCTCCGACCACGGTTATGGCCCCGGATTCGGTCGCGCGGGCCACAGCCTCTGCCATGGCTTTCGTACCACCGGAGAATTTTTCGAATTCGAAAACGCCGGGAGGGCCGTTCCAGATGATCGTTTTTGCGCGGGCGATGACGTCGCCGAAGGCTTCCCGTGTCTGCGGTCCGATGTCGAGACCCTGCCAACCGTC
The DNA here is from genome assembly GCA_041748215.1 of Chthoniobacterales bacterium. Lineage (GTDB taxonomy): Bacteria > Verrucomicrobiota > Verrucomicrobiia > Chthoniobacterales > JAATET01 > JBGTDR01. The sequence continues at coordinate 3,549 of JBGTDR010000098.1, read as the reverse complement.
GGGAATGCCGTTCGCGGCCAGCGCCGTGCCCGTCGCAGCGTCCTCACCAAATTTGTCAGCGGTCACGAAGTCCACCGGCAGGTGAATTTTGACACCACGTTCGGCGGCTTTTTCGAACAGTTCGGGAATGATCTTTGCACCCTCGGGATCGAACAGACTGTCGCCGATGCCAATGCCATCGCGGATCTTTAGAAACGTGTAGGCCATGCCGCCACCAACGATGATCTCGTCGGCCCGGTCGAGCAGGTTGCGAATCAACGGAATCTTGTCGGCGATTTTTGCGCCGCCAAGTATGGCGAGCAGCGGACGTTGCGGTTCATCGAGCACGGCGGCAAATGCCTCGAGTTCCTTCTCGACGAGAAAGCCGGCAACCTTGTCGGGCAGATCGATGCCGACGACCGAGGAATGTGCACGGTGCGACGTGCCGAACGCGTCGTTTACATAAACGTCCCCGAGTTTTGTAAGACTCTCGCGGAATGCGGCGATGTCTTCAGGAGCCGCTTTCACGGACGAGCCGTCCTCGGCTTTCGCTTTGCCCTCCTCTTCGATGTAAAAACGGACGTTTTCGAGCAGGACAACGTCACCGGCATTCAGGCTGCCGCAGGCGGCTTCGATCTCCGGCCCGACGCAATCGTCGAGGAACATGACTTTGCGGTCGAGAAGCTCCTCGAGTTTCTCGGCCACGGGAGCCAGGGAATATTTCGGATTTTTTTTGCCGTTGGGCCGGCCGAGGTGACTGAGGAGAATGACGGACGCTCCGTGTTCGAGGGCGTACTCGATGGTGGGCATCGCGGCGACGATGCGCTGGGCGTTCGTGATTTCGCCGGTTGCTTTATCCTGCGGAACATTGAAGTCCACGCGCACGAGGACACGTTTGCCCTTTAAGTCGAGGTCTCGGATCGTTTTTTTGGCCATGGCTTGGGATTGGGAGTGTGGAAGCCGGTTGGGCGGGTCGGGGTTTTCATCAAGAAGGCGGCCGGTTGCCCGGCCGCCTTGCCAGAGAAAATCCGGCTCAGATCACGTGTTTCAAGAGATCCACACAACGATTGGAATAACCCCATTCGTTGTCGTACCAGCTGACGAGTTTGAAGAACGTGGGATTCAGCTCGATGCCGGAGCCCGCGTCGAAGATGCTCGAGTGCGTATCGTGGATGAAATCCGACGAAACCACCTCGTCGCCAGTGTAGGCAAGGATACCCTTGAGGTAGGTCTCGCTCGCCTTCTTCATCGCGGCGCAAATTTCCGCGTAGGAGGTCGGCTTGACCGTCTTGACGGTGAGATCGACGACTGAGACGGTCGGCGTCGGCACGCGGAACGACATGCCGGTCAGCTTGCCTTTGACTTCGGGGCATACGAGCGCAGTCGCCTTGGCTGCTCCGGTGCTGGCCGGGATGATGTTGATCGCGGCGGAGCGTCCACCCTTCCAATCCTTTTTCGAAGGGCCGTCGACGGTCTTTTGGGTCGCGGTGTACGAGTGGATCGTCGTCATGAGACCCTCTTCAACGCCAAATCCCTCTTTGAGCAGAACGTGAACGACCGGTGCCAGGCAGTTGGTCGTACAGCTGGCGTTCGAAATGATGTGGTGGTTCGCCTCGTCGTATTTCTCGTGGTTGACGCCCATGACGACGGTGATGTCTTCACCCTTGCCCGGTGCTGAGATGATGACTTTACGCGCACCGGCGTCGATGTGGCCTTTGGCCTTGGAGGCGTCGGTGAAAAGTCCGGTGCATTCGAGGACGATGTCGACGCCGAGTTCCTTCCAGGGCAGTGCGGATGGGCCTTCGCGGACGGCGAGGCACTTGATCGACTGGCCGTTGACGATGAGCGTGTCGTCCTCTTCGAGCGAGGGATCCGACTTTTCGCTGGAGACGTCGCCGTTGAATTTCCCCTGGGTCGAATCGTACTTCAGGAGGTACGCGAGGTTATCTGCGGGGACGAGATCGTTGACTGCAACAACTTCGACTTCGCGGCCGAGTAAACCTTGTTCCGCGATTGCTCGGAAGACGAGACGGCCGATGCGGCCGAATCCATTAATGCCAATTTTTGCCATGGGTGTGAGTGGGTTAGAGGTCGTGCTTTTGCGGACGACGGACGGAGTAAATCGGGGCGGTCGGATGGCGTCAACTGCCAAACCCCGGCGGTGAATCCGCATGGCGCCTTCGAGCACAGCACGTGCAGTTTCCTCGTGGGAAAGCGTAGTGGAATCGACGCGAAAGTCCGTTGCGGCCTCGTAAATCGGGCGGCGGGAGGCGAGAAGTCCGTCAAATGTCGTTCGCGGATCTTCGGTGTGCAGCAGCGGGCGTTTCCGGGTCCTTGAGACCCGTTCAAACAGCACGTCCGGATTCGCATCGAGCCAGACGATCACCCCAATCCGGCGCAAAATCGGCCGGTTTTCCTCCCGAAGAATGGCCCCACCGCCCGTGGCAAGGATGATCCCGCACACGCCGTCGAGTTCGCTCAGGACCTCGCTCTCGAGGTCACGGAATCCCGTTTCCCCACGTTCGGCGAAGATGGCGGTGATGGGCTGGCGGCACTTTTCGACGATCAGTTCGTCGGAATCGACGAACCGGTGGCCGGTGGTGAGGGCGAGGCGGCGGCCTACGGCGGACTTGCCGCTGCCCATGAAGCCCACGAGCACGATGTTGGGTAACACCGTGTCAGACTTTCACAACGTCGCGGGCGCGCGAACCTTTTTCGTCCTGGTAGAGTTCGTATTCGACCTCGTCGCCTTCCTTCAGCGTCCGGAAGCCTTTGGCCTGGATCGCGGAGAAGTGAACGAAGATGTCGCTGGGGACGCTGGGATCCACGATGAAGCCGAAGCCTTTTTTATCGTTGAACCACTTAACTGTGCCTCGAGCCATAATACAGATGGATGACTGCGCGAGAGGGATTCCGCACTGGCTGGCGACTATGACGGCGAGGTCGGTTGCGTCAATGGGTTATTCGCTACAATCTCGCCGCAGGATGACCTATACATCGGGACCTCTATGAGTTTGAAACCGCTGGTTGGTGTCGTGATGGGGAGCAAATCGGATTGGGAAACCATGCGCGCCGCATCGGAGCTGTTGGAAGCACTTGGTGTGCCACACGAGAGCCGCGTGGTGTCCGCGCACCGGACGCCGGATTTGATGGCGCGCTACGCGAAAAAGGCGGCGTCGCGCGAGTTGCGGGCGATCATTGCCGGGGCGGGCGGCGCGGCCCATCTGCCGGGAATGCTCGCCGCGTTTACGACGGTGCCAGTGCTTGGAGTGCCGGTGGAAAGCCGCGCGCTGAAGGGGCTGGATTCGTTGCTGTCGATCGTGCAAATGCCGGCTGGTGTGCCGGTGGCCACGTTTGCCATCGGAGTCGCAGGCGCAAAAAATGCCGCACTTTTTGCCGCCCAGATCCTCGCGTTCGATCACGAGCCGATTGCGCAGGCTCTGGCGGATTTTCGCAAACGACAAACCGCGGAGGCGGAACGCAGCCAGCTCACGTGAAAACGGAGATTCTGCCTTGCAGTCCGGGCGCGGAGCAGGACAACGCCGTGCGCCGCGCAGTGCGGCTCCTGCT
>JBGTDR010000097.1:0-5563 GCA_041748215.1 Chthoniobacterales bacterium | reverse complement strand
GCACGAGCTCGCCGAGCGCGGCAAGGCTCGTGCCAGCCCGGCCCGCATCCCGCAGGGTTTTCCAGTCGTGTGCAAACGCGCCGCGACCGTCCGAAGCAAAGGTGAGCGTCGAGTCCGACGTTGCGGTTGCCTGCACCCGGGTGGTCGCGCGCAGCGGCATTTCAAGGACGAGCGATCCACTGTAGTCGGCCACGCCGCCCAAAAAATCGAGCCGCCCCGGCGCTTCGCCGATAAACGTCATGCGGCCCCCCTGGAGTAATGGATCGCGGCCACCGAGCGCAGTTCCGCGGCGGCGGCATCCGGATCGGATTCGTTCGTCATGCTGCCGCCGCCCACTTCCGGACCGGCGAGATATTTCAACGTCGCGGGATTTCGCAGCGGCGGATGAAACTCGACGTGAAATGGAAACGCGGCACCGCTTGCGGCCGCTTTGGGTGCCTGGTGAATCGCCATGATGTATGGCATGGGCTGACACCACAGGTTGTCGTAGCGGACCGCGACCTCGCGCAAAATCGCCCCGAGCGCCATGGTCTCGTCATCATCCAGATCGGTCAGGCTCGTCACCGCACGGCGCGGCATCACGATGACTTCATACCGGTAACGCGCGAACCACGGGACGCAGGCGACGAAAGCGGCATTTTCCGCGATCACGCGTCCGCCGCGCATCTCGCGATCCAGCACGTCGAGCCCGAGGGGGCGGCCGGTGCGGGCAAGGTGATCGGCGGCATTTTCGTCCGCCTTCGCCATGTGGCCATAAACAAGATTGCCCGCGTAAATCTGCCCGTGGGGATGGGGATTCGACGTGCCGACCAATTCACCCCGGTTCTCAAAAATGAGGACATGTTCGACGTCAGGGCGCGCCATGAGCGCGGTCGTTCGGTCGCGCCAAAGCATGGCGACCGCGTTCACCCCTTTATCATCGAGCAGAGCAAAAGCCCGTGAATGATCCGGGTGATAACACACGACCTCCGCCGTGCCGGTGGCCGCTCGCGTTTGGTAAAGCGGATCGGAGCTCGCGACGTGCGACTCCGGATTTCCAAAACACGGCAGATCATTTGTGAACCACCACGCTCCGGCGTAATCGGGATTGTGACCTGCGAGCCGTGCGTTCCCGGGGCAAAGCGCACAGGTCGGATCGTAGGCGGGCACCGTTTGATCGGAGACGGACTTGCGCTCGCCGATCCACGGCCGGCCGCCACGATGCGAAGTGAAAAGCACCCATTCGCCGCGAAGCGGATGCCAGCGTTGTTCCCAAACCGAATTCATCGTGACGAAGTTGCTTTTTGACTTCCGGCAGAGGTCCGGTTGCGGGTCATGCGTCCCTTGTCCGCCGCCGCGGCGTTGGCTCGCGCGGCACCCCGATCGCGGGCAAGTTCTTTCAATCCGCGCACGTCGAGGCGGGCTGCGCCTCGGCCGGCGCGGAGCTTCACCCGGGTTCCGGCCGCGGTGTGAGCAGACAGACGCTTTTTCGCGCCTCCGGTTTCGGATCGGAATTGCGGCAGCCATTCCGCCTGCGCGACGAGCATCTCATCGGTCATCTGCCAGATTTCCTCCGGGTTGCAGACGGCCGCGGTGAGCGGGTCGTGAAGAATGGCCTGGCGAAGAAGCATGATGTCGCCGTGCACCGCGGCTTCAACGCTCATTTCCTGAACGCGCACGGAAGCCGAACACGTCGCAGCACACGCCAGCGGCAAGGGGCCTGTGACCGGCATTTGGATGCCACTGCGATCGACGAATCCCGGTATCTCGACAACGCATCCGTCCGGCAGATTCGGAATGTGGCCACGGTTGATGACGTTAAAATGCCCGCGATACGTTCGTCCCGTCTCCAGTGCTTCAATGATCCAGCTTCCGTGCTCCTCGCTGCGACGCGTGAGCGGCAGCGTCGGTGGGGTTTCTTTCATCCAGCTGGGAAAATCGGATTTGAACCAATTGCGCCCCTCGGTGCAAACGCGCAGATACCCGCCGGTCTCACCGTGGATCCAAGAGGACAAATCGATCCAATTTTTAATTTCGCCGGGACGTTTGCGGTACCACGGGAGGTATTCGCTGAGGTGGCCATTGCTCTCGGTGCTGTAAAATCCGAAACGCCGGAGCACATCGATGCGCACCTTCTCGGTTTTTGCGTAATCCGGATGCCGCTCGAACTCCCCGAGCAGCCGCGGCAACATTTCTTCGCCGCGCCAGTTTACGCGGACAAACCACGTCTGGTGATTGATCCCTGCCGCGATCACGTCGACGTCGTGGCGGCTGACGGATTCAGTCGGGCCGATGCGGCGCGTCCTTCGCGCCCATTGTTCAATGCAGGCCGCGATCTGCCAATGCGCCCCCTGCACGCCGTGGCATAGTCCGACCGTGGGCACGCCGCCGTATTGATTGCAGGCCCACGTATTCATCGCCATGGGGTTGGAATAATTCAGGAACAATGCACCCGGTTTTGCCACCTCGCGGATGTGTCGGCAAAATCCGAGGAGCGCGGGAATCGTGCGTTGAGCGTAAAAAATTCCGCCCGGGCCGAGCGTGTCGCCGACGCATTGGTCCACGCCGTAGCGCAGCGGAATTTCGATGTCGGTGCGGAATGCCTCCAATCCACCCTGCCGGATCAGGCAGATCACGTAATCCGCGTCCGCGACCGCCGCACGCACGTCGGCCGTCGTCTCGATCAACGCCGGGATCTCGCTGGCCGCAAGGTCGCGGCGGCAAAGTCGCGCCACCATTTCGAGATTGCGGGCGTCGATGTCGTGGAAAACAAAAACCGTATCCGCCAGCTCGGGCACGGAAACAATGTCGTGGGTGAGTTGGCGGGTGAATCCGATCGAACCTGCGCCGATCATGGCAATACGGAGGGGCATGGCGGGGAGAAGTTGCACTGATCCTCTTCCGCGCACGGAAGAAATGCGCCTCGATTGTGTAGTCATCTCCGCCTATCCATGGTCAATCTGTGACCGCGTTTTCGTCCAGTGTGAGGCAGATATTCGGCCGGAGGCGGTTGATTTGGAGCCAACTTTACGGCGGGGGTGACGTCGCGTTTGGCTGGGAGGTCGTTCGTAGCGGCGAAGGCTACGTTTGGGACGGACTCACGCGTTCGGGCGATCGGCGACGCCCGCGCTGGCTCTTTCAACTGACGCTCGACGGTTGGGGGCTGTTGGAAACCAAACGACCGACCCGCGTGCCAGCTGGCAGCGCATTTGTTGTGCGCATCCCCTCGGCTCACCGTTACCGCGCAGATCCGGAATGCGGAGCGTGGGAGTTTTGCTGGCTCATGCTCACGCTGCCTGAGGCCGACATCCGGTTTTCGCGACACGCGAGTTTTGCCAACCAGGTGGTTCCCTTTGCGACCGACGGTGAGGCGGCCGTCGCGTTGTTGCGGCTGGGCACGATGATGCGGCGACAGGAAGTGGATTTTCGCATCGAGGAGGCATTATTTGCGTGGCTGCTGGCGTTCGAACGCGAAACGTTCTCGCGATCCCATCCACGCCCGCCTCGCCAGCGCCTGCTCGAGAGCGTTCGCCGGATGGTGCACGACCAACTTGAGCATCCGCTGACCGTTGAAAACGTGGCCGCGACTCATGGCATGAGCCGTTCGCATTTCAGCCACCATTTCCAGGCGGTCACGGGACTCGCGCCCGCTGCCTTCATTCGCGAGACGCGGGTCGAAGCCGCCGCTGCCCTGCTCCGAGACAGCGGACTGTCAGTCAAGGAAATCGCCGCCCGGACGGGTTTTGCCGACAGCTCAATGTTCGGAAAATGTTTCCGTAGTGTTTTCCAAATGACGCCGGGCGAATACCAGCGCCTCGGCCGCCGGAAATTGTCCGTCGGTGCAACTGTGATAAAATAGAGGGGTTATTCCCGCATGCTCATGAATCGCCGCTGCTTTCGCGCATTCACTCTGATCGAGCTTTTGACCGCGATCGCCATCCTCGCGATCCTCGCAGCGCTTGTGCTTTCCGTTGCGCTCCCCGCCCTGCGCGAAAGATCCCGCCTCGCCACCTCGACCAATAATCTTCGCCAGATCGGCGCGGGATTTTTTCTTTACGCCGCTGACAACGACAACCGCCTTCCCGGCCACGCGAAGACCTCCGACAAATGGCCGCGAATCGTTCACGACTACGTTGGCAGTACCAAAATCCTGGCCGATCCCTCCGACACCGAAAGTTTCGTCATCCGCCAGCGCGATCCCCTCAGCAATGCGTCCAATTACACGAGCTATATCATGAACGGCTACAACGACCTCGGGGCGCTGCAGGACGAGACCGTCGAAATCCGGCTCAATGCCATCCCGCGCCCGAGCCAGGTGATTCTGGCCGGTGTGCTCAGTCCGGGACGCCAGCACTTCTACATGGATGCTCAGGACGGCGATCAGGATTCGGTGTTGAACAAGTCCGCGTACCGCGACGGATCGCCCTACGTATTTGCAGACGGGTCCGCGCGCTTTATCCGTGAAGTCGACCACCGCGTCGAACTCTGGATGATGCATCCACCCGGCTCGGACGATTGATCAGTGGAAGCCAACTGCCGGTCACGGTAGCCGTTGAGATAAAGCAAAAGGCCCGGACGACGTCCGGGCCTTTCAAAAGCTGAAACGAGTTTGGAACTCGATGTGAATTGCCTACGCGGCGACGGCTTCGCGAGTGACGACGTTCACGCGGCGACCGTCGCGGTCGAACTTCACGTTCCCGTCGACGAGTGCCCAGATCGTGTAATCACGGCCGAGACCAACGTTGGTTCCAGGAATAAATTTCGTGCCACGCTGGCGAAGAATGATGTTTCCAGCGATGACGGATTCGCCGCCGAATTTTTTCACGCCGAGGCGTTTGCTGCGGCTGTCACGTCCGTTCTTGACGCTGCCCTGTCCCTTTTTATGTGCCATGACCCGTTATTTGGTGGAGATGGATTTGATCTTGAGGCGCGTGAGCTGGCGGCGATGACCGACGGTGCGGTGGTAGCCCTTGCGGCGCTTGAATTTGAAGGCGACGACTTTTTCGCCCTTGTGCTGATCGATCACCTCAGCGGTCACGGACGCTCCTGCGAGGAGCGGACTGCCGAGCTGGAGATCACTGCCGTCGGCAACCATCAGCACGTCGAGTGACGTGTCGGTGCCGGCTTCGACGTCCAGCTTCTCCACGTCGATGAGGTCGCCCTCGCTGACGCGGTACTGCTTGCCGCCGGTTTGAATAATTGCGTAGGCCATAAGAATCGGTTGGTGAGAACCGGGGAGAGTGCCATTGAATATTTCCCGGCACAAGGGGAAATTCCTGCTTGCCGAACGAAATTTTCACGCCGATTCTCCACGTCCCATCGTCATAGAAAGCTCGGGTGGTGGAATGGCAGACACGTACGTTTGAGGGGCGTATGCCGCAAGGCGTGGGGGTTCAAGTCCCCCCCCGAGCACTCCTTCCCGATTTCGCGGGAATCCAGAGGATTAGAGCCTGTAATGCACTTTTCTGAAGATTGTTCTTGTACTAACTATCTGTTTGAGATGGAAAGGTTGGGATGGGAAAAGAGCGCAAGACCTATCCGACGAATTATCCGAGTGATGTCAGCGACGCGGAATGGGAATTCT
>JBGTDR010000096.1:0-7294 GCA_041748215.1 Chthoniobacterales bacterium | reverse complement strand
TCCCGGTAGCCGTCGGACAGGATTGAACCAACCTCCCGCGACGCGCGGGGACTTCGCTCACCGCTGCCGCCAGGAGCGGTCCAGCTCTTCGGGATAGTCCTCCGTCTCAGGCGGCGGCAACAACCGGTTGATGATGCCTTTGAGCACCAGACTGACGATCAGGCCGACTGTCGCGATCGCGGCAACGATCAAAGGACTCAGAGTGGACGGTTGGGTCGAGGTATTCATTAAAATGCGGAGCCCGGCACCGGCCGACTCGCGACCGGATTGCGGGCGCGCCAATAGAGCCGCAAGCCCCGCCGGAAGCAACCACCCGATTTTTTTCTCCCCACCGTCGAACCGCCGCGACGGATAATTTTCATCGCTTGCACCCACCGGGTCGCCGTGCGTATTTTTCCGTTCCCGATTGGAGGCCACGGTCCCCGCGCGCTTAGCTCAGCGGTAGAGCGCTTGCTTCACACGCAAGAAGTCACAGGTTCGAACCCTGTAGCGCGCAATTTTTCGTGCCGCCCCACTCATCGGGAATTTTTAACACGGCACCGGTGTCTGCGCTCGTGACGAGTGCCGCGTAACGCGCGAGATAGCCGCTGCGGGATTTGGGTGCGGGACCACTCCACGCCGCCCATCTCCGGGCAATTTCCGCCTCGGCAACGGCCAGCGAAATTCGGCGGGCTGGAATGTCGATCTCGATGCGATCGCCCGGCTCGACAAGCGCAATTGGACCGCCCGCCGCCGCCTCGGGCGAAACGTGGCCAATCGCTCCGCCACGTGTCGCCCCGGAAAATCGTCCGTCGGTGACAAGTGCCACGCTTTCGCCCAGACCACGGCCCGCGATGGCGGCCGTCGGGGCCAGCATTTCCGGCATTCCGGGCCCGCCCCGCGGTCCTTCGTAACGGATGATCACGACATCGCCCGCTTTCACTTTTCCCACGCGAATGCCAATCGACGCGTCCTCCTCCGATTCGAAGATCACCGCCGGTCCCGCAAATCGCATCATGGACGGCGAAACCCCTGCGGCCTTCACGACGCATCCATCCGGGGCGAGATTTCCCGCCAGTATGGCCAATCCACCTCGCGGTGAATAGGCGCGGTCCCAGCTGCGGATCACCTCCGGATCGAGCACCTCCGCACCTGCGACCACGTCGCCGAGCGTGCCGCCAGCCACGGTCAACGCGTCCAAATCCAGCAGACCCGGGCGTTCCGCGAGCGTTTTGAGAATGGCGCTGATCCCACCGGCGCGGTCGATGTCTTCCATGTGATGGGATCCCGATGGCGCGACTTTGCAGAGCTGAGGCACGCGTTCGGCAATGGGATTAAAATCCTCCATGCGCAGTGGCACGCCTGCTTCGTGCGCGACCGCCAGCGTGTGCAGGACCGTATTCGACGACCCACCCATGGCCATGTCGAGCGTCAGCGCATTCTTGAATGCAGCCCGGGTCAGAACGTCCGACGGCCGCACGTTCGCGTTAACCAACCGCACGATGGCCGCACCGGCCTCGACAAAAAGCCGGTCGCGAGCGGGGTCCGTCGCGAGGATCGATCCGTTGCCCGGCAACGCCAGGCCGAGCGCCTCGCACAGACAATTCATGGAGTTCGCGGTGAACATGCCCGAGCACGATCCGCAGCTCGGGCAGGCCACCCGCTCCAAAGCTGACAGCTCATCCTCCGTGATTTTTTTTGCCGAAAGCTGGCCGACCGCTTCAAAAACCGTCGAAAGATCGAGGGCTGCACCGGTCACCGGATCACGACCGGCCCGCATCGGCCCGCCGGAAACGAAGATCGCGGGAATATTCACCCGCGCTGCTGCCATCATCATGCCCGGCACGATTTTGTCGCAATTGGGAATGCACACGACGCCGTCGAAACAATGCGCGCGCAGCATCGTTTCGACGGAATCCGCGATCAACTCCCGCGAGGCCAGCGAATACCTCATTCCGCCGTGGCCCATGGCAATGCCATCATCGACGCCGATGGTATTGAACTCGAACGGCACCCCGCCCGCCGCGCGGATTGCAGCCCGAACCTTGCGCCCGACGACATCGAGGTGCGCGTGGCCGGGAACGATTTGCACGAAAGAATTGGCGACCGCGATGAAGGGCTTGTCCCAGTCGTCCTCCGATTCAAGCACTCCGGTCGCTCGCAGCAGACTGCGATGGGGAGCGCGGCGGCTGCCTCGTTTGATGGTGTCGCTGATGGCCATGGTCGTCGGTGTTAAATTTGAAACCATGATCCCGAATCGCGAATGATGATGGAAATATCCGTTTGGGCGTGTTCTGATACCGAATCGGTATGGATATCACGCTGCGCGAATTGGAGTGTTTCACGGCAGTTGCGGAGGAACTTTCGTTCACCCGGGCGGCGCGGCGGTTGCGGCTGGCGCAGCCGCCATTGTCCCGGCACATCCGGATGCTCGAGGAAAAACTGAATGCGAAACTTTTCGATCGGCAGCCGCGAGCGGTCGCCATGACTCCAGCTGGCCGGATATTTATGGAGGAAAGCCGGGGTCTGCTCGCTCAGCTGGCCCGCGCGTGTGACGCGGCCGGTCGGGCGGCACTCGGGGAAACCGCACGGCTGCGCCTCGGATTTGTGAGCGCGGTTCTCGGACCGGAGATATTTGAAAAACTGCGGAGCTTCCGTGCGACCCATCCCGGCGTGCAGCTCATGCTCCACGACCTGGCACCCACGGAGCAACTCACGGCGATCGCCCAAGGCCGCCTGGATGGCGGTTTTGTTGGTTTGATGCCGGTCGAGCGACCGAACGGGGTGGGTTTCATTCCGTGGTGCGAAGAGCGGCTGTTGGTTTTTGTGCCCGCGGGCCACGTTCTCGCCGCCCGCTCGCGCGTGAGCCTTTCCTCATTGCGTGGGGAATCATTTGTCGCCGTGTCGAGTGAAGCGGCTCCGGCGTTCGCTGTCCTGATTCGCAATCTGTGCCGGAAAGCCGGATTTCGCCCGCGGATCGTTCTGGAGTCCCCGCGGGCACAAGCCGTTGCGGCCATGGTCGCAGCCGGATCGGGTGTGGCGATTTTGCCGGAATCCCTCGCGCACTTCACCGGAGATTCCGCTCCCGGCATTTCGCTCACAGGCTCGCCAGCGATCACCCACGTCTTCGCGCGGTCGGCGGCTCCGGCATCCGGGCCGATGGCAGGCCTGCTGGCGTTGCTCGATTGAACCCGAAATTCACGCCCCGCTCATCGCAAACAGCAGGATCGCAAGAAACCCCGCAAAAAACATCGCGGTCAGCAACGGGGTCTCTTTTTCCTCGTGAGCTTCTTTTAGCAATTCTTCGGTCACCAAAAAAAGCAGGGCCGCCACTCCGAACGCCAGCACCCCGGCGAGTGCGTCGGCGGAAAGATTCCGAAGCGGCGCCAGTGCCGCCGCCACTCCGACGAGCACCAGGCTGCCGAGTCCGGCCGTAACTCCGATTGTCCGGGGAATTCCAAGACCTCGCGTGCGCAACGTCGCCCCAACCGCAAATCCCAACGAAATCAACTCGAAGACCAGCGCAAGCGTGAGCAGCAGACCCACGCGGGCACCCGCGGCAAATCCAATACCGAGAACGAACCCGTCGATCAGAATGTCGATACCGGTCGCCGCCAGGAGTCCGAAGGGCAGACCAGCCGCCGCTCCGGGGTTGCCGCTAGATTCCTCCTCCCCGCTGTCTTCGAATCGAGCCGTAAATGACCGCAGCGCCAGCATTGCGATCGTGCCGATGGCAAATCCCACTGCGGTCGATATTGGCGCGCGTTCGTGGACAAGCTCCGGCAGCAACTCGACGGCGACAACGGCAAAAACCACCCCGCCCGCGAGATGCAACATCGCGCTGCGTAGACGCGGCCCGGGAGCCCGCACCGCAGCCATGGCTCCGGCCAGCGCCATCGCAGCGACCGGGATCAGCGTCGTCGCCAGAGCGGAGGTAAGACTCGTCATTCGCCACGGCTAGCGATTTCCAACCGACACGAAAAGCCCGCCAGCGCGCTATCCGCGCACGTAATGTTTAATGACATGATTTTGCGGATTCTTCTCGCCGTAGGAATTTTCTCCACCTTCAGCATGACCCTCGCCAGTGAACTCAGTGATCTTCGTTGGAAAAATCGTGTTGTCATCGTTTTTGGCGCCGACTCGGATCCTGTCGTCATCAAACAACTGGCACTCTGGAAATCCGCTGAACCCGGATTTCGCGAGCGCGAATTGGTCGTCATTCGCGCCAATGATTCCTCGGACCCGGACGAGCTCGCGCGCCGCTTCCGCCAGCCGCTGAACAGGTTTACGGTCGTTTTGATCGGCAAGGACGGAGGTGAAAAGTTCCGCAACGACCAGCCGGTGCCGCCCGAAAGACTGTTCGAGATCATTGATGCCATGCCGATGCGCCAGTCCGAAATCCGGGCCGGGCAAAAATGAATCACCGAACCGGATGGTCCGCGTTTTCTCGTGATGGTTCGGCAGATTCCTGTATGTTACGATTTTGACACATTCCCTCCATGACCACGCTCGCCCCCTCTCCCGTTTCCGCCAGCCCCCGCGTTTCGTTCGCTGAACGTCTTCGCGAAAAACTTCCCGCTTTCCAGGTCGAGGTTGCCAATCGATTTCTGGTTCGCGGCAGCACGGCGAAAGGTGCCTACGAAACCCGCGTGTCCGGGGATCTCAGCGAAGTGCGCACGACTTTTGTCGCCCGCGGTGCCAATCCATTGAAAGCGATGCGCTTGCTTTGCCGGACCAGCGGACCGCTCGCCGGAGCCGTCTCCGCAGCGCACATCTCGGCGATCCGCGCACAGGAGGATGAGCTTCCGTGGGTGCGGCGAACCGTCGAGCAGGATACGGGAGATCACGTCGTGACGGTCTTGCCTTTCGGGGCTGATCCCGGCCCCAGCGTGGTTGTGCGGCGGAGTGCCCGGTCCGGATTTGTTTCCATCGACGTGGCGGACGCCCGTGAGATGAGCCCGGCCGAAGCACGCCTCGTTGCCAAAGCCCTCGCCCGCGCATCGAAACTCGCCGCCGCTCCGACGGCAGGCCTGCGGTAGTCCAGGCAACGGCATCGTCACCTGCGGATCCGCACGGAATGTGCTAGGCCGGGGGCATGCTTTCCCGATGTCGCCACGTTGTCCTGACCGTTTTTGTTGGGGCGGTCGTTGTTTCCGCCAATCCAAGATCGGCCCGAGCGTGGGATCCGATCGGCCACCTGCTGACCGGCCAGATCGCCTACGATCATTTGACCCCCGCCGCACGCGAGGCGGTAAACGCCAGCATCGCGACATTCAACGAGAAAGAAGGTGCCGAATACACGTTCGTGATCGCGCCCTGCTGGATGGACGACATCCGCGACCAAACCCGCGAATTCAACGCGTGGCACTACGTAAACTTGCCCTACACGCCCGACGGTCGGCCATTTCCCGACGGCTCCGAGGGACCCAATGTCCTGTGGGGCATCGAGCGTTGCCTCGCTATATTGAAAGGCGAAGTCACCGATCCCGCCATCGACCGGGACCAAGCGCTCGTGATGTTGCTTCATTTGATCGGCGATGTTCACCAACCGTTGCACGCCACGAGCCGGATTGACGAAAATGGCGAGAGCGACCTCGGCGGCAACAAGGTGGAAGTCTCCAACCTCGTTGATCCCGCCCTGGCCATCTTCAGCCGCACCAGTGGCAATCTCCATTGGTTCTGGGACGGCGCGCATTATTGGACGTATCGCGACGGGCACGTTGTCGGCGAATACAAGGCCCCTCTCATGCGACGCGGCGCTCCGCTCATCGCCCACCGCGAGGCCCTGCCGATTGTTCGCGAGGTCGCCGATCGACTGACTAAAAAATTTCCGCCGTCTTCGCTATCGCCCCAAGCCGATCCGGAAACGTGGGTGAGCGAGAGTCACGAGCTCGGATACAAATTCGCCTACGGCAACCTGCCAGGTGGTGACGCTGCAAATCCCGCCACCCTCAAGGCGGATTACGTGGCGATGGCACGGGAAATTGCCCAAAAACGCATCGCCGAAGCTGGCCACCGGATCGCCAATCTGCTCAACGAAATTTACAAATAAACGAGCAGCCGACCGCTGCGTTCCGTGGTCACGTTCGGGCAAGGGCCTCGGTCACGATTTGTTCCGTGGTCACACCCTCCGCTTCGCCCTCGAAATTCAGCACGATGCGATGGCGTAACGCAGGCACCGCCGCGGAATCGATATCTGCGCGCGCGACGTGGTAGCGCCCCGCCATCAACGCGTGAATTTTCGCGCAAAGGATGAGCGCCTGCGCTCCTCGCGGACTGGCGCCATAACGCACGAACCGTCGGGCATTCTCGACGGCGTTTGGATTCGCCGGATGGGTTGCCATGACCAGGGACACCGCGCGCTCCTGCACCTCGCGCACCACGGGAACTTCACGTACGAGATGTTGAAATTCCCGCAATGATTCCGCCGAATCGAGCACCCGACCGATCTCCGCACCGGCGGCCGCGGTCGTGCGATCCAGGATTTCGTGGAGCTCCTCGCCGCTGGGGTAATTCACGATCAGCTTGAGCAGGAAGCGGTCGAGTTGAGCCTCGGGCAACGGGTACGTGCCTTCCATTTCGATGGGATTTTGCGTGGCGAGCACCAAAAATGGTGACGGCACGGCGTGCTGCACACCGCTCACTGTCGCGTGGCGTTCCTGCATCGCTTCGAGCAAAGCGCTCTGCGTCTTGGGCGTCGCCCGGTTGATTTCGTCGGCGAGCAGGATGTTTGTAAAAACCGGGCCGCGCTGGAACTGGAAGGTCTTGTGACCGTTCTCTTCAACAATGAGATTCGTGCCCACGATGTCCGCCGGCATCAGGTCGGGAGTAAACTGCACACGCGCAAATTCCAGACCAGCCGCCCGAGCAATGGTGCGCACCAGCATGGTTTTGCCAAGGCCCGGTGCGCCTTCGAGCAGAACGTGCCCCTCGGCAAACAGCGCCGTGAGCAGCCCGCGCACCACGTCAGCCTGACCGACCACCGCCTTGCCGATTTCGGTTTCAAGATTGCGGTAGGTCTGACGGAAGTCGTCCACCTGCGCTTCGGCGTGGGTCGGGGTCATCGGGGCACTCAAGCGGAAGCGGGCATTTTTTCAAACCAGGATCATCGCTCACTCCGGCGGGCGAATGCTCTCGAAGTAACGCCGCACCAGACCGCGGCTGCCCGGTGGCAGCTCCTCGCGCAGGACGCTTTCTTCGGCCGCCGGCGCCGCCGCACCGTACGCCTGGCGGTATTCCACCTCCGAGACCGACGCGCCGTCGGTTGAAATGACCGCCGCCACGGCCGCGGCGCCCTCCGACTCGGCCAGCGCCG
>JBGTDR010000095.1:0-21721 GCA_041748215.1 Chthoniobacterales bacterium | reverse complement strand
ACGCCTCGTTTGGCGGGTGGATCTCGCCGGGGCGCGAGGCGGTGTTTCTCGAAGTTTATGTCGTGATCGAATGCGTGGCGCCGCCCGCGCTGCACGCCGATCGTTTCCTCCCGGCCACGCCGCTCCGCGTTGTCGTGGATCACACGCTTGCTGATCGCAGCGAGGATGCCGAACTGGCGGCCGCCGTGTTGCGCAAGGGCGACGCGCTGCACCTGCTTGCCAACGAAACGCTCAAACGCAAACTCCTGCCTTCCATGATTGAGAAAGCCGGCGCACTCGCGCAGGCGCGCACAAAGAGCATGATCGCTGCGGCGGTTGCGGATGCGGATCGCCAGATCGGTGCGGAAGTTGCCCGCCTCGAGGATTTGCAGGCCGTCAATGACCACATCGCTCCGGAGGAAATCGCCGCGCTTCGCTCCCACCGAGCCGAACTCACCGACGCTCTGAAATCCGCCCGGTTGCGCACGGACGCCCTGCGCCTCATCCACCGCCGCGCCGAGATTTGAAGCGCCGTGGCGGCGGTGGCTGAGTCAGAGTGCGTTAATTATTGCGTGATTCGCAAACGCAGGAAACGGCGGTCGTTGGGAGATCCGATCGGCTCGGCGTCGCGGACGACCAGTGTCGTGGCGGTGTTGGTTTCGATCACGGTTCCGCCCGTGCTCCAATTACCAAGGTTGCCCGATGCCTCGACGGTAAAGTCGATGTCTGTGGCAGCGGGGTTTTTCGCGACGGAGAGTGTGAGGTAGGTTTCGTTGCCGATCACCGTTTCTCCGAGCACGGGACCGGTGTCGCCGTCGGTATCGCTCGCGAGCGGACTGGTGGCAAAGGCATATTCGAGCACGTTCGCACGCCCGTCCCCATCGGGATCCGCAAGATCGCCCCAAAGGGTCGATTCCAACGCGAGGTTCGCGAGCTGGGCGCGGGTGAAATTGTCGACCTTCCAGACGGCGAGCGGTGGCAGGGGCAGCGGAGTGAGCGCGCTGAGCTCGATGGAATCGAGGGAGAACGTGAGGCCGTCCGCCGTGTCACTCTGTTGCGTGGAGAAATTCAGGAATCGTCCAATGTTCCATCCTGCCGATCGGAATCCCGCCCCCTCGACTCGCACGGTCGTCGTCCCATCGGTAATGGTCACATCATACGTCCCGTGGATACGACCCCCGGTGTGACCATCCGTTGCGGCACCGTAAAGATCGATCGTGAACGAGTACGTGACACCTGGCTGGACAATCAACCCGGTCGGAACGAAGCGGGCGAGGTCGTAAGCATTGGTTTCTCCCGGCGTTCCATTAAAGACCGCCCACTCGCGGGATTGAAGGCCACCGGTGGCCGCTCCGAAAACGCGGATGAAAAAACTCGACTCGTTACTGGTCGCTGCGCCCGGAATCGTGCGCGACGAGATCGACAAGTTATCATTGATCGTGTTGAAGCGCGTCAGATCGGAATCGATGCGCACATCAAACTTGAGTCGTGTGAATCCGGTGTCCGGAAGCGTGCTCGCGGACCACTCCCGCGCAACGCCTTCCTGGTCGAACGTGCCGCCCGTGCGAACGACCTGAAGAAAATCCCCGGTGGTGGGCTGCAAGGGAGGGGCGGGGGCTATTGCGGCATCTACCGCACCCGACTGCGCCCAACCGCCGGCCCAGCCGTCTCCAGCCGATCCCGGAAATTGCTGCGGCGAACTCGTGCCCGGCCCGCCGTTGAACTGCGCTCTCACAACTCCGGCGTTGGTCGCCGAAATTTCGAAACTGTCGAATCGCGCGGTGCTGGATCCCGCCGTCGTGAAATAGACACCATACGCCTCGATTTCTCCGGCGGCGGGCAATTCCACGACGTTCGCGCCGACAGCGAAAGGTGCGCCAGGAACTGCCGTGAGCGTCCGCCATCCCGACGTGGTGATGCCGTTGTGAGTGGTGGCCGTGGCCGATGCGAAGTCGAACGTGAAGAGGGCTCCCGACGTGTTGAAATTTCCGGCGCTGCCAATCTGGGTCAGATTGCCCGCCGCGGTGGTTGATGGACTCACGACGTACCACAGCCCCCCGATGCGCACCGCGGGACTCTGGGTATTTCTCCCATCGTTCGTGGCGCTGATGTGGGAATACCACGAAAGCGAAGTCGGTGTATAAACCGAGCGATTGATCGGATATTCGGTGGTGAAGACGAGCGACTGCGCACCGAGAAAACTCTGAGCGAATCCGTTGATCGCGCTCGAGGAGTTTCCGGCATTGACGTTGACGAGATCGGCGGGGCGGCCTCCGCGGTAGTCGGCCCCACCGTTGGTGGTGGATGCGTCCGTGATGGCGCCCGCGGCACTCGCGGCGCTGAGTTGATTCCAGCCAATGGTCGGATGGCTGAATGCGAGGACTGTGTCACCCGCGTTGCCGAAAGTTTCCCGATAGATGACTTCCGGAACGTCACCCCCGCCACCGCCGGTGCCGGAGACAGCGATGCTTGCCTCCGCGAAGGCGCTGAGAGATCCGTCGGTGGCGGTGAGGCGAAGGACGTAGGTCCCCGCCGAGGAAAACGTGGCCGTTGTGGTGACTCCGGTGGGCGACCCGAATGTGACGGTGCCTGGTCCGCTGGTCTTGCTCCACTGCTGGCTGGTCGAGCCCGGGAAGAGGGGAAACCCTTCGTCGGAAACGGTGCCTTGGAGATTTGCCGCGGCAGGCAGCGTAATGGCGTTCGGCGCAACCGGAATGGCGACGGTGGGCGCGACGTTCCGCGGTGTCGCGTAGATTGCGTAACGATACGTGGAATTTGCCGGGACGGTTGTGCTCGGGGCATTCGTAGGCCAGGCACCGTTTCCTCCGAGAGTCGACGATGCCTGTCTCACCGTCCCGCCGGTGGTGTCGGCGTAAACTTGCGCCGCGCTGTTGTCACTCCAGATCGCGAGCCAGTAGTTGGTTCCCGAGCTGACGGCATACGGAGACGAAAACGTGAACGTGACCCAGCCTGCGACCGGATTGGTGACGGCATTGGACGTGGCGCGACGCGCCCCGGGCACACCGTTATTGTCCGAGTAGAGAGCGACACGATACGTGCCCGCGCCGCTGACCCGGGCGTAGACGTTGGCAAGTGTGTTGGAACTGGTCGCCGTGAAGCGGGAAAAGCGGATGGTATTTGCGCCGAGCGTCTGCAACGCGGTGCCGGCGGATTCATTACCCAGGCGGCCGGTAATCGTGTAGTCGGCGGATTTCACCGGGCTGTTCGGACGGCCCGGCAGATAGGCGATTGCCCGGAGCGTTGTCTGATTGGTGATCGAGACCTGACTCGAGCTGGCCAACGTTCCGTTGGTCGGCGATGGAGTGCTTCCATCGGTCGTGTAGCGGACGAGAGCTCCGGGTGTCCGTGAGATGATCCCCACCGGACGCGTGCTGGTGGAGGATTGTCCGTCCGGAAAAAACAACAGCTCGGGCAAAGGTGCGTTCGAAGAATCGACGAACGTGTAAGCGCCACCCGAAACGGACGAGGCGGCGAGGCCGGATTTCCAACCGATCACCCGCACGGTGGTGGCGGACGAAACCGGGATCGGGCTCGTGTACAACGTTCCGTTGATCGGATTTCCCGACGCGCTCACCGTGGGAGTCGAGCCATTGGTTGTGTAAACGAATACGGCGTCGGCGGTGTCGCTGGTGACACTGATGGATTGCGCTCCGGAGTAATTTCCGGGCGAAGGCGACAGGAGTGGGGGAAAGACGGTGTTTGACGGCGTCTGGTAGGCCCCCTTATCGGCAGTGCCGGGTACGAGAGGACGGGAGGCCAGCGAGAGATCCCGGCCGGAGCGGAACGGGATGAACGGTGCGTTGTTCCGCGCCGGGCTGGCGGCACGTAGGCGGAAATTCGCGTTGGCGGGGTCGCGTGACGGGGCGATGAACTGCGGATCAGCCACCGTATTGGGATTGAAATTTCCGGAGGGCGAGAGGTTGGTTCCGCTGGATACGATGAGGTAGGTGCCCAGACCGTAATAGAGGTTGTTTTGGTAAAATATCGTTCCCGCGATGTTGAACTGACTGTTCGACGTCACGGTCTCGTTGCGTGAGGAATCGCCGGACGGATTGCTGGGCGCGACCTGAATGTTTCCGAACAAGCGGGCATTCCGCGCGTAGCTGGCGTAAATCTGACTGTAGAGCAGTCGCGGCGACCCACTGTTGAGGTAAGCCGTGTTGTGGATGATATCCACGTTCTGGGCGTTGAAGGCATGGATGCCGGATCCTCCGTTGTTTACCGCGAGGTTGTTTTGCACGAGCGTGCGGCCGCGATAGGCGGGGTCAGGATTTGCGTCGGGGCCTGACGAGACCTCATTGTTGCGGTTCACGTCGATGATGAGTCCGTTGCCATCCGAGAAGCGGCCGTCCGACACCCACGGGGCGTGCGTTTCGTTTCCGTAGGTTTGGTTGTGCTGAAAGACGATGCGGGTGTCGGCGTTGTTTTCGAAATCAGCCGACACGAGCGTCGAGAGGCCCGATGGGGCGTACGTGCACCACCACGCGTTGTAGCGGGTGATGTTATTCTCAACCATGAACCGGTCAGCGCGGTGAAAGCTGATGCCACCGCCGGTATTAAATTCGACGGTCGAGTCGGCGATCCGGATATCGTGAATCAGATTCGTCATGCGCCGGCCTTCGATGTAGATGCCATTGCAATTCGTCTCGCCGAACGACGTTCCGATTTTGGAAATGAGCGGATTGGCCACCGCGGGGTCGATGCCGCGGTCGCCGTGGGCGTCCACCGTCGAATAACCGCGAACGGTGACACCGCGAATTTCGAGGTAGGCCGCCGCTGGGCCGGTGTAGATGTCACTGGACGATCCAAGGCCAATGTTGATCACGCCCCAGGTGGTGTGGCGGATGACCGGTGTCTCGCCCGGGTAGTTTTTGAGCGTGATCCAGCCATCGGGCGCTCCCGCGAGGCAAACGAGGGAACCGCTGACCGATTTGCGAAAATTGACCGCCCCATTGTAGGTGCCTCCGCGGACGACAACGATGTCCCCGGGGACAGAACGTTCGAGCGCATAGTTGATTGTTGCGAACGGCAGGGCCGCGGTGCGGCCGCGATTGTTGGTCGTATTGTTGGCAGCACCAGCGCCGCCGACGTACCAGGCCGGGGTCGCGTAATGCAGATTGTCGATGCGCAGGGTGTGATTTGTTGCTGAGGGCCAGCCATCGCCCCCGGCGGCACTGTCGAGTTCGAAGCTCACCACAATCCTTGTCGCGGTCGGGACGAACGTGCCGGCTCCATCCGCCTCCATCGTCGAAAGATCGACGGCGAATCGTTGGTAATAATTCGGTGTCGCCGGGTAAATCAACGTGCGTAATCCGCCGGTGCGATTGGTGCCCGCAGCATCGTAGGACTCGAGACGCACAATGACCGGATGAGCATTCGAGGCGCGGAGGGAAAACGCGAGGGTGATCAGACCGAGGTCGGTGATGGTCGTATTCGCAGTACCCAGTGTAAGCACTCCGCTGCGCAGTGCGGCATTCCAGACGCCCGTCGCCCCGCTGCTGTTAACGGAAAAGAGCAGGCCCTTCGACGGCACGTCGGTTCCATTGGCAGCCACGTTGGTTGGAATATCGATGGTGCCGTGGTTGCCATAGGTGGCACTGGCCGAAACTCCCGCGCCGACCGTGCCGACGGATCGGTTGGACCAATCTGCGGATTCGAAATCGGAGCGAAGAAGGGAGCCTCCCCACGACACGTGGCAGAGAGCCACGAGACTGGCAGAGACGAAGGCAAACTGAAG
The DNA here is from genome assembly GCA_041748215.1 of Chthoniobacterales bacterium. Taxonomy (GTDB): domain Bacteria; phylum Verrucomicrobiota; class Verrucomicrobiia; order Chthoniobacterales; family JAATET01; genus JBGTDR01. The sequence continues at coordinate 15,984 of JBGTDR010000095.1, read as the reverse complement.
TTTCATCGGGGGGGATTTTTCAGAGCGATTTTGGGAGCGGCAATCAGCCTAACTCCTCCAGCGCCCGTAGTTTAGCACGGATTCATTGGGATGTGCTGCGGATTTGAAGCACCCGGTTGGTCTGTCCTTGGGCGCCGAAACTCGTGGATAACCGGCTGGTAGGTGATTGTGCGAATCGCCCACTTCCTGAAGGATTCCGTGTCTGTCCGCGCTGTTTAACCGGATCGAATTGACACGAAAAAACTGCCCCGGCCATTAAGCCCGGGGCAGTTTGGAAATCGTTCGTGATTGCGGGCAATTGCTGCACGCCGGCTGGTTAATCCACCGACGCTGCCGAACGGCGGCGAAAGCGGAAGAATGCCACTCCCAATGCCGCTGCGCCAAGGAAGGCCAAAGTTGACGGTTCCGGAACGGCCACGGCATTGATGGTGAATCCGTCGAAACGGCTACCCCCGCCGCCGCCGGACGGAGCATAAAGACCAAACGCGGACAAGTTACCCTCGGGCAACACGGTGGCGCTTCCCAAGGCGAGCGTAAATCCAGCGGTGAAATCCAAGGTCGTCCACGTGGCCGTCGCGAAATCAAACGATGCCGTATCCCAAACTCCGGCAGCGTTGGTGTTGGGAACGGTTTGCGACACGTACCACTGTCCTTCGATCCGGACGGCCGCGCTCAGAGCTGGCCCGGTGCCGCGCTGATCCCACGTCATGTCGGTGACCGTGAAGAGTGACCGATCAACGACGTATTCTTCCGTGAAGGTCAGGAAGTTTTCGAGAAAGAGGAACGTGCGTCCGTTATCGAGGGGTTGAGTGCCGGTCGGGTCGCTGTTGACGGATGGCAGGCTGTTGATGTTGGAGAAACTGCCCGTTCCGGCCGTTGCCTCAGGCGAAATGCCGGCGTTGCCAAACGAAGCAGAATAGTCGAAAGCCGGCGTGTTGGCTCCTTCGCTGTCAACACCCGGTCCAAAGACCTGCCAGGCGTAGGTCGAAAACGACGTATTACCCGTTCCCGCTTCTCTTCCGAAAACTTCACGGTAAATCACCGTTTGTGCGGATAACGGCAAAATATTGGCAGCAAGGGTGGCCAGAGCGACAGCAACGAGTCGGGGGAAGGAAGTTTTCATAAGACTGGGATTTTCCGAACATCGACTTCGGAATCCCCGCAATCAACTGTGATGGGGGCTTTCTGGTTTAGTAACATCTTGGGAAAAACGGGCGCGGAGCTTTCGTTCGATTTCACAATATTGGTGTTCGAATTGGACGGATGACCGTGTCGCGTACATGCTTCCGCCTTCATCCCCCGCTTTTCAGTCATCATGCCTGAGGTCACTCTGCTGGAAATTGCCCGACGTTTGGGTGTGTCTAAAACTGCTGTTTCGCTCGCTTTGCGCGGAAAACCGGGCCTTTCGGCGGAAACCGCGGATCGAATCCTGAACCTTGCTCGCGAGCTTGGTTACGCCCCGAACCCGGTGTCGGCGGAATTGATGGCCCTCGTGCGTTCGAGGCGAACGCCAGCGACAATGCACACGGTCGCATTTCTCAATACGCTGAAAGTTCCCAGTCAAATGCGACAAATCGAGGGCATCTGGGATTTTGTCACCGGCGCGGAAAAGCGGGCGGTACAGTATGGATATCGGGTCGAGGTTTTCGAATCCCAAGCTCCGGGGATGACGGTTTCTCGATTGGCGGACATTTTTTTGGCTAGGGGCATCCGCGGCATCCTGGTGGGTCCCAGTTGGGCGACAGATCCTCCCTTGGGATTTCCTTGGGAAAAATTTTCGGCGGTGGTCGTGGGAGATCCCGAGCGCGGGGATCATCTTCACCGCGTGTGTCATCATCACATTCACGGGTGCCTCACCGCGCTGCGGACCCTGGCGGCCCGGGGTTATCGGAACATCGGAGTCGTGCTGCACGGGAGAAATCAGCGCAACACGGGGCACGGCTACTCGCTGGGAGTCGAGCAGTTCCGGCGTGAGGCACCGCGCGGTGTCAAAGCCACCACGTGGATTTACGAAGAATGGGACGAAACCGCCGCGTCGGAATGGGCGCAGAAGATTGGGGCCGACGCCATCGTCGCGTTGGATCTTTTCGTGGGGGAACATTTTACCCGCTCTCGGACCGCCAGCGGAAACCATCTCGGATTTGCATTTTTAAACCTGCCGTCGAAATCTCCATGGTCGGGCATCAACCAGCACACGGAGGCAATTGGTGCGGCATCGGTCGATTTGCTGCGGGGTCTCCTTCTGAGCGGTGAGCGCGGCATCGCCGTGCGGCCGCAGATCCTGTTGGTGGACGGGGAGTGGGTGGAAGGTTCGACGTCACCGGGTCCACGCAATGGGAATCGTGGCGAGGCGTCCGTTCGTCGTCGATCCTCCCGAAAACTGGAGCCGCAGACGGCTTGAGCGATCGGGATCGATCGGAGCGGCGAAGGTTTTTGGGGATCGAGGTTTTGCGGCGGGTGTGGGTCTGGTAGACTCCCGCGATGCTGACGGTTCGGGATTTAAAGAAAACATTGGGAAGTCGCACGTTGTTCGACGGAGCGGCGATGCAGGTGAATTACGGCGAACGCGTCGCGCTCGTTGGCCCGAATGGAGCGGGGAAATCGACCTTGTTTTCAATGATTTTAAAAAACGACACGCCCGACGCAGGCACCGTCGAACGGGACGAGTGGACGATGGTCGGATACCTCCCGCAGGAAGGTGAAGCGGTCGCTGACGAGTCGGTGCTCGATGTAGCGACAGGCCGCGCGGGTGAGCTTGCGGCACTCGAATCAACGCTGCGTGAGCTGGAAGCCACCGGGCAGGTCGAAGGTCCCGAATACAACGAAGCGCACATGAAATTCGAAGCGCTCAACGATCCCCAACTCGAAGCGAAGGCGAAAAAGATGCTCGGTGGCCTTGGCTATCGTGACGGGGATTTCGGCCGCAAAGCGAAGGAACTGAGCGGTGGCTGGGTGATGCGGGCACACCTTGCGCGACTGCTTGCGATGGAGCCCGATCTTCTTTTGCTGGACGAACCGACCAACCACCTCGATCTCGCGTCACTCCTCTGGCTGCAGAATTATCTGAAAACCTATTCCGGCGCGGTGCTGCTCATCTCGCACGACCGGCAGTTCATGGACGAGGTCGTCGAGGAAGTCTGCGAAATCGCGGACATGAAGTTGATCACGTACAAGGGAAACTACGGGGATTACCTGCGTCAGCGCGACGCCATCTACGAACAACGGATGGCGGCATACAAAAACCAGCAGAAGGAGATCAAAGCCCTGCAGGAATTTGCGGATCGATTCCGCTCGGTCTCGTCAAAAGCAGCGCAGGCGCAAAGCAAGATCAAACAAATTGAACGCATGGAACTGGTGGAAAAACCAACTCCGCCGCGCAAGCCATTCCGTTTCCAGATTCCGCAACCGCCGCGCAGCGGGCAGCGCGTGATTTCGCTGGAAGGCATTCACATTGCCTACGGATCGCACCAGGTCTACAAGGGTCTCGATTTGCAGATCGAACGCGGCGAGCAAACCGTGCTCGTGGGTCCCAACGGCGCGGGCAAATCGACATTGTTGAAAATTCTCGCCGGCGTGCTGGAATTTCAGCGGGGCGAGCGACGCGAGGGCCACAACGCGAAGATCGGCTATTTCAGCCAGCACCGGTCCGACACGCTCGATCCCGAAAAATCCGTGCTGGACGAGGTCCTGGCAGCCGGGAATGGCATCCGCGAAGACGATGCCCGCGGCATTCTCGGGTCGTTTCTTTTCCGCAAGGACGAGATTTTCAAAAAGACTGCCGTGCTGAGCGGCGGTGAGAAGAGCCGGCTGAACTTGATCAAGTTTCTGGTCGATCCGCCGAATCTCCTGCTCATGGACGAGCCGACGACCCACCTCGACATTCACACGGTCGAGTCACTCATCCTCGCGCTGAAGGCGTACGAAGGCACGCTCGTCTTCATCTCGCACGACGTGCACTTCATCCGCTCCCTGGCGACAAAGGTGCTGCACGTGAAGGCAGGGCACGTCACCCCATATCCGGGTGGGTACGACTATTACCTGGAAAAATCCGGAGCCGCCGACGCATTGGCCGCGGTCACCGCGGGTTGAAGGCGGGACCGCGTGAGCGCTCCGGAGCGCGGGTGCCGCTCACTCCGTGGCGTAGGATCCTTCGACGCGCTCGGCGACGTCTTTGTAGCCGTAATCGACCTCGTAGATCTGCTTCATGCAGTCGATGGACTTATCCTTCTGGTCCATGCGGTCATAAACGACGCCGAGGTTGTAAATGATGTCCTTCTTCGTCGCATCCATGGTGAGGAGCTCGGCGGCGGCGTCTTCGAGCGTCTTCGCCGCAAGATCGTACATGTTCCGCTCGACGAAACATTTGCCGAGCAGGTTCGTGGCGCGCAGCCGGACGTTGGGATTCTGCCGGGCTTTCTGAAGCTCCGGCACGGCTTCCTTGTATTGGCCCAGACTGACCAGAATTTCGGCCAGCTCGAAGCGGAACATCAGGTCGGTCGGGTTGCGTTCGACGCGTTTCCGGGCCTCGTCGAGAGAGAGTTCGGCCCGCTGGCGTTTGATGTTTTCCAGCTCTTCGATGTATTGCTTGGTTTCCTCGGCGTCGGGATTCTCTCTGATGAACGTCTCGTACTGTTCGATGCTAAGATCGTACTGTTTGACACGCAGATCGGAGGCTTTGCGCACGAGGGCGGCGTCCGTGTTGTTGGAAAGTTCGGCCGCATAGGTGAACCACGTGACGGCATTTTCGAGGTCTTCTTTTGCCTCGTAGAGCTCTGCGATCTTGCGGCTCGTATCGATGCTCTGAGGGTTCTCCTCGTATTTCACGCCCAGCTCGGCGAGCTGCAGGTCGATCATTTCGGCGCTGCGCACGACCCGGCCCTGCTGCTCCAGGGAAACGGCGGCATCCTTGTCGCGGATGAGGTCGCGGTAGGTGGCGTCTTTGTTCTCCCAGCCGCCGCTTTTCATCGATGCGCGAGCGGCGGCGTCCTTGCCACCCTTGACGGCAACGAGATCCGCGGGATTCAGATCGGTGATCTTGTTGTAGATATCGACGGCCTTGTCAGACTGGTCCTGCTGGAGGTAATGGCGCGCCAGCTCATGGAGCATTTTGGTATCCTTGGGATTGCCTTCGACGATTGTCTCGAGAGCAAACGAAGCGGTTTCCGGCAGGTTCGCGGCCATGGCGGCGTCGCGCAGAATCAGATTCGCCTGGGAGTTGAACGGATCGGCTTCGAGCACTTTCTCGACGGCGTCGATCGCGGCGAGCGGATCTTTTTTGACGAGGCCCTGAGCCTTCATCGTGGAAAACGAGCCACCGGACATGCCTGAAAGCAGGCCCTTTTTGGCACTGGCATTTTTCAGCACCGCCGCTTTGCGGGCGAGCTGGCGGCCCGGGAGAAACGAGGGCTCCTGCTTGAGCACGCCATGCATCAGCTGAACGGTGTACCCGTAATTCTTGAGTTGCATTGCGCTCAGCGCTTTGAGCCAGGTCGAGCGGAGGGATTCGGGGAGATCTTTTTCGGTCTTAACGGCCATAAGTCAGACGCTAGGGTGTGGCGGATTCAGAATCAATTTGGAAGTCGTTTCCGCGGAGGGCCGGGTCGGAGGCTGGTTGGCGGATATTTTCGACGCGTTCGCGCAACCCGTGAACGACCCGGGTCATCTCAGATTCGAAACCCGCAGCAAATCCGGATGGCCCGTGATCGAAGAGGACCACGAAGCTGAACGTGCAGGCGACAAACAGCACCAGACGAACGGCCCAGATCACGATCCACTTCATTCGAGCAACGTGGCGGTGAGGCCGCAACTGGCAACGAGCGTGCCGCCCGGGGGAATCACCTGAATGCCGTCTTTCTGATCGAAGGGTTTTTGCGGGACGCTGTCCGGCAGGCCCCAGCACGGTTCGATGCAAATCATTGAGTCTGCGTCACTCCAAAGGGTGAGGTACGGGACTTCGGCGAAATCGAACACAATTTCATGGCCGATCCCGGCGTCCCGTAAAACGAACGTCCGATCCGGAACCTGATCGAGCCCGACGAGGAACGAATCCGGCAAGGCGTGTTTGTCGAACGGCATCGGGCCTCCATCAAACGTGATGGACTCGCAGCGGCCATCAAGGAAATTTCCCGGCGCCCAATGCCGGACGTACGTTCCGCCTGGAAGCAGAACCTCGGCATTCTCCAACGACGAAATCGCAAAGCCCGGGTGCAACCCAAAACTCACGTGCGCGGGCAGCGCGGCATCTGCGTTCTGAAAATGAAACTCGACGCGCACCGTCGGCCCATCGAGCCGGTAAATGAACTGCAGCGCAACGGGCAGCGGGTACGCATCCTCAGGAATCGCCGCCGCCGGCACCTCGTACGTGAGCGAACGCTCGATCGGGTGAAACGTTGGTGCAAGAAACGCAAAGGATCGGAGGAATCCGTGATTGCCACCACGAATGACCGAACCGCGGTAGATCGACTCCTGATTGACGAGACGATGAATGTAATAGCCCATCACCGTGGCGTGGTTGGCCCAGCCAGTGGCAGGCGGATTCGTTTCGTTGTCGCGGTAAAGAAATCCGTGCCATGCCCCCGAGGCGTCGAGACGTGCGAGGCTCATCATTTCCGCACCTTCACGCCGAATGCGCAGGCGCACTCCGACCGTGGCATCCTCAAGAACGTCGTAGGTCCCGAACGCATCGGACTCGACCTGGTAGGTGCAACTCATGCGGACGGAAGTAACAGGCGGGATTTGGGACGGCCAGTGGATTTGCCCGCGGGAATGACCGTGCTCATATCGTCATTTTTCCGGCTCCGGTCTCCGACGTGAGTCGAATTTTTGCGCGTTCGGATGAAAGGAAAATTTCTCAATTCTGCCCGGTGAATTCCGCAACCGTCGGGCAGGCGACGCCCATCTCGCGCAGGTCAAAGATGTTGGCCTCGGCCACCGCGGGCGTGCTGGCCGACGTCGCGTCGGTGAGGCACGTCGTCTCGTAGCCGTAACAAATACCGTCCACCAGGGTCCCGCGGACGCAACACGGATATTGGGTGCCGCACACGGCAATGGCGTTTACGCCGAGTCGGCGCAGAATAAAATCCAGCTCCGTGTCCATGAATCCGCTGAAGCGGTTTTTCATGATGAGGTAGTCGCCTTCCGCGGGGGCGATGTCCGCGACGATGCGAGCGCCGTCGGAGCCGGGCACGCAGAACTTTTTGTTCCGCAGGAATGTCTCCATGCGAGTGATTTCGATGTCGCTGCCGTCCCGTCGATATTCGCGGTAGAGGTAAACGACCGGCCAACGCCGCTCGCGCCAGAAGGCGAGTGCTTCCCGAATTTTTGGCAGGGTGGCGTGGGCTCCGGCCACGGCGGCGGGCGCTCCGGGCAGAACAAAATCGTTCTGCATGTCGACAATGATCAAGGCGTAAGGGGAACTCATGGGGGTGGGGATCTACGGGGCGAGGGGGTTGGTTTTTTTCACGAGGAGGAGGTCAGCAGGCTGGTTCGGAATGCATGCGACCTGCTCGTCGGAGAGGGAAAGCGTCGGCCCGATGATGCGGCCAGGGAACGCCGGGATCGCCCCGGTGAACCCGATGTCCTGCACGTCGGGAGTGTCGAAAAAGATGAGAAATCGCATCTCGTCGTCGCGCAGATTTTCGATGTGATGCGGGTAGGCTCGCGGGATGAAATAAATGTCCCCCGCGGTCAGTTCGTAGGTCTCGGCCGAGCCGCCGGGGCTTTGCACGGTCATCCGCGCGTGACCGGTGTGGACGTATCCGAGCTCCGCTGTCTCGGGGTGCCAGTGCGGCTCGCGCATGCCGATGCCCTGGAGCCGCAAGGAATACATCGCCTGTCGACGAAGAGCGGGCCAGGTGTCGCGACGTGCCACGATGGCCGACCCGGTCGGGGCGGCCAGGAGCGGAGCCCGCGACTCGATCGCAAACTTGAACGGACTGCCAAATGCTGCCGCCTCGGGAATCTCGACCGGGCCGGAACGACGCCCGAGTTGAAGGTCGACCGTCGAACGGGTCACGCCTTCGATCTCCGCGGTCGGAAGTCCCCACGTATTCGCCAGCACCGACGGCGTAAGGCAGCCTGCGAATGCCGAAAGTCCAAAATCCTCCGGCATCTCGTGCGAAAACGTGATCACGAATTCGGCGGCTCCCGTTCCCACATTTTCGATGGCGTGCAGTTGGCCGCTCGGCACAAAAAACATTTCTCCCTCGGAGATCGTGAACTGCGAGTGCTGGTTGCCACTTGCGAAAATAGTCACCAACGCCTCGCCCTTCAGGCAGTAAGCAAGTTCGTCCGCGTTTGCGTGCCAGTGCGGTTCGCGGAAACACCCCTCGTTGATCACGAGGCGGTAGAGCGAAAGCCGATCAAGGATCGGGAAATTGGACTTATTGACGGAGACTTTCGACCCGCAGGAATTCGAAAATTCCGGGTCCGTGGCGTGAAGAGGAAATTTATGTGACATGGGAGAGGGCTGACGCCCGATAGCATGGATTCGCAGGTCGGTTTTTGTCGATCCGAAAAGCCTGAGCCGCCCTGTCAATCGTGGACCATACCGCGCAGCTTTTTAGTCCCGTCCCGTCCGCTGCGTCTCGAAATTGTCATCCTGCCGCTCCCGCGCGGCGAGGTCTTCCTTCGCCTTGGGCGGCCCGGCTCGGTCGTCACCGGCAAGGTCACGGCATTTCACCCTCCGCGCCTCAACGCGGGTGGGCGCCTTCGGCTGCTGCCAGGGCGGCGGCGGGGTCGGTGTTGAGGTCGGCGTGGAGGAACGCGGCGTTTTCCGGCAGAACGACATGCAAATCGTTGGTCGAATGGAGCGCGACGCGAAGGGATTTGGCGCGGACCTCGAGGACGTGCCCGCCGTGACGACGGTCAGCGCTCAGAAGGTGGAGGTGGTAACCTGGCACATTGATCGTGCGCGCGTAAGCGGGTGTGAAGAAGCCGACGAGGGTTCCCTCGAGCGATTCGAACTTGAACTCGGCCTGATGGGACGTCGCTTCGACCAGACTTGCACCGGCTTCCGCCTTGCAGGCCACGCGGACGTGAATGAAATCGAACACGCCGTCGATACGGATGGCGGCGAGGAGGTTTTCGGAGGGACGCAGTGCGGTGAGGCGCGCGCACAGATCGTCCCAACTCTGAATATCGGTGAGCGTCTCGGTGAGATCCGCGTGGAATCTCGTGGCGACCCAGAACGGTGCGGGCGTGGAGTCGGGCACCTCGGAGAGCGATCCATCCGACCCGGCGCGGTAACTCACGCCGTCGAGCAGAATTCCCTCGCCGTCGAGCCCCACAAACGTCCCGAGTCCAAAATCCCCGTGACGGCGCACGTCACCGATCGTAGTAGCAGCCTGGTAAACGCCCTGCACGAGGGCGGCCGAGGTTGAGACTTGAAAAATCGAGTGTTGCGCGACATCGAGCGCCTCGGCGAGGCAGGCGGAGACGACCTGGTCGAGCGATTCGCCGCTGAGTTCCATGCGTTGGCGGAGGGCATCGCGGACACTGGCAGGCACGGTGCAGGACAGCGGAGCTGTGTGGGATGATTCTGACGTTTGCATGGTCAGTTCAAGGCGCTCCCGTGGACCTGCTCCATGAGTTGCAGGTTGTGCGAATAGTCGACCGGGATGGAAATGAAGAACGGCACCGGGGAAGCGAGTCCCTCCTGGAGCGCACCGGCGATTTGCGAGGCGTCGGTGACGTTCACACCCCGCGCGCCAAAGGCTTCGGCGAATTTTGCGATGTCCACGTGCCCAAGTTGGACGCCCGCTGTCCTTCCATAGTGGGCCTGTTCCTGGAAGGCCACCATGTCGTAGGAACCGCTATCCCATACGAGGTGCACGAACTTCGCCCCGAGGCGCACGGCGGTTTCGAGTTCCGTCGAGCTGAACATGAAGCCGCCGTCGCCGGAGACGGAAATGACCGGGCGACCGGGGCGGGCGAGGTTCGCTGCGATGGCCCACGGGAGGGCGACACCGAGGGTTTGCTGGCCATTGCTCACGAGAACCTGACGCGGACCGGCAGCAGCGAAATATCGGTTCATCCAGATGTAGTGCGATCCCACATCGAGGGCGACGGTGGTGTCGGGTGTCACCACTTTAGTCAATTCGTGGACGATGCGGAGCGGGTGAACGGGGCATCCGGCATGCGCGGCACCGCCAGCGACGAGGCTATCGATTTCCGCTCGTTCCTTGCCGACGAGAGCGAGATAGCCGGGGTCGATCGCAGGTTTGAGGAGTTCCCGGAGCGAATCCAGACTCGCGCCGATGTCGCCAACGATCTCGGCCGAGGGCAGAAAATCCCGATCCTGCCGGGCGGGAATCGCGTCGATTGCCACGATCGGGTGGCTCAGGCCGGCATTCCAGATGCCCGGATCGTATTCCAAATGCTCGTAGCCGATCGCGACCACACAATCGCTCTCCGCGAGCAAGACGTCACCGGGTTGGTTTTTGAAAAGCCCGATGCGCCCCGCAAAAAGCGACTCGCAGGATTCGCCCACCCAGGCGCCGGGGCCCTGGAAGGTGGAAACATAAGGGATCCCGCTGGAGGTGACGAATTCCAGCATGGACCTGACGATGCGAGGATCGCTCGCCTGCATGCCGAGCAGGAGTGCGGGCTTGTGGCTGGCATTGAGGATGTCGGCAGCCCGTTGAATTTCCGAGGATGCTCCCGGGCCCGCCGCAATGGATCGACCAAAAAGCTGGTCGGGATCGCCTTCGTAGGGTGCCAACCCCACATCACGCGGAAGCGAGAGAAAAGCCGCACCCGGACGGCCCGACTCCGCCGCGCGGAGAGCCTCGCCGAGAAGTTCGCCGAGTTGTTCGGTGGTGGTGATTTCGGACGCGTATTTGGTGACGGGCCGCAGCAACGCCACGGAATCGAGGGACTGGTGGGTGGATTTGACGCGCTCGTCCAGGGGGACCTCGCCGCCGATCGCCAGAACCGGATCGCCCTCCGAAGTGGCGGTGGCCAGGCCGGTGACGAGATTTCCCACGCCGGGTCCCGAGGTGGCCAGCACCACGGCCGCGCGACCGGTCATGCGTCCCATCGCCGCCGCCATGAAGGCCGCGTTCTGCTCGTGACGGCAGAGAATGAGTTCGATTTTTTTCGATGCCGAGACGGCCTCGAAGACACTGTCGATCTTCGCCCCGGGAATGCCAAACGCATGGGTAACGCCCAGGTTTTCAAGCAGGCGGACGAGAACTTGCGCACAGGAGGGATGAGCACTCATTCAAATAATCTTCTTTCGATAGGGAATCCCTTTTCGTCCAAAGGGTCAAAGGTTCCGTATTAAGAGATCTCCAAATCAAATGGGTGCGACCCGCATTTGATCCAGAGAATCCGATCCAGCGCTCCGTAGGGAAGCCGGAGTTTTCGCATCGCGTCGCTTCATGGAAAACGCGCGTCGGATTCAATCGGGAGATCGCCGGAGAGTGCCGCACGGTCCCATTTTTTTCGAATTCGGCCCAGTAGCCGTCGCGCTGTGCGCGACGCCGTGCTCAAGATTGCGGGTCGAACCCGAAGACGCGCAGCTCCTGCTCGCAGCGGCAGGCCCGCGCGAGGCGTGCGGCCCAAGCCACCGCTTCCTCCCGAGAGGGAAGTTCGAGCACGGTGAAGCCGCCGTTGAGCGGCGGCGCCCAAGGATAGCCTCCCTCGACGACAGTGCCATCGGCCGAGACAGGGGCCGGCGGCACCTTTTCGTCGATGCCGCCGCCAAACACATAAACGCCGGCGGCCTTCGCCTCCTCGATCACCGCGTGGGAATCGCGGCTCACCGCCTCCATTTCGCCATTCTGCACGACCATCGTCGAGCTGGGGAAGGAAATCAGATATTTGGCCATGGGGCTTTCTCTAAGGGAGATGAAGTGCGTTCAAAGAGACGACGAAGGAGCGAGAGGCTTCAGGACAGTCGTTTCACTCGATGCTATGGCGGAGATCCCAAATTGGCCCGATGGAAGCTAAGAAAAGTTCGACGAATATCGGCAAGTCTGCCAACTTTCGCGGCGGATGCCATCGTTCAAATTCAGCGTAGATTCCGCGCTGCTCAAGGAACTGGGTGAGCGGCTTGTTGGCAAGCCCCACATCGCACTCGCGGAGCTGGTGAAGAACGGCTACGACGCCGACGCGCTTACCGTGGTCGTGAGACTTGACGAGGATTCTCTGACCATCACCGATAACGGCCACGGGATGTCCAAACAGGAGTTCCGCGACTTTTGGATGCGCATCGGCTCGACTCACAAAGGACGGGAGGGTTTCTCTCGCCTCCTACGTAGACCTTTGACCGGATCAAAGGGCGTGGGGAGACTTGCCGGACAATTCCTCGCTCGCAAATTGACCATCCACACGGTCGCGAAAGATAATCCGGGTCTAGAACTTGTCGGCAAGGTCGATTGGGATGAAGCTAGTAAAGCAACCGATCTCACCGAAGCCGAGGTCGAGTATGACGAACTCTCGCGCGTTACTACCTTTGCTGCAAATTCCCGCTGCGGCACGAAGGTTGTCCTCCATCAGCTCAATCAGAAATGGGAGAAAAAGGATATCGAGGCCCTCGCCCGCGAGATATGGTGGCTTCAACCTCCCTTTCGGGCGAATGCGCCGACGGGATTGGATCGCGCGAATGATTTCACGGTCCGTTTCGAGACGGCCGACGAAAGTATCACTGAAGCATTTGAGGCTCAGATAACAGCGATCCTAAGCCTCTATTCGGTTAAACTGCGAGGGCGATTGCATCGTGATGAGAGCGGCACAGGACGAGTCGATCTCGTCATGGAGCGGGAAGACGGTCCGACCGTCAAACAATCCTATGAGGTGCCGGAATGCCGTTTGAACAACGCGGATTTCGAAATCCGCATTTACCACCTCCATCGGCGGCAAAAATACGGAATTGATGTTAGCACAGCTCGAGAATATCTGAACGAGCACGGACAGGTGCATATCTATGATGCGGGTTTTCATCTGCCCTACTACGGGCCGTCTCAAGACTGGCTCGGAGTTGAGCAAGACCATGCTCACCGCCTTTCGGCTTCCCAACTCTTGCCGAAAGAGATGCAAATCAGTCACGGATTAAATTACCTGCCGACGGGCTCTCGTTTGCTTGGCGTGGTCCACGTGAATACCGGCGCAGAGAAACGCGAAGCGGAAAAGTTGGGGGGGCTCGAAGCGCATCAGCACCTCATGGTGCAGATCACTCGCGATCGACTCGTCGATAACACGGCCTTCCAAAATCTAAGGTATGCCGTCCGCTGGGCTCTCGATTTCTACGCGATGCAAGAGGCGGCGCGGGAGTTCGAGGACAAACGTGAGAAGGCACGCACTGAGCCGGTGCTCGACAAGCTCACAGAAATCGAGCGCGATCTCGAAAGCATCCGAGACCGCGTCGATGCCAACCTTCACGCGAGGCTTAGTAGGAACATTCGCGAGGCCATCGAAGAAATTGATGAGGACAACGAGCAGCGTGTCCGTGAGGCTGGCCTTCTTGGCGCTTTGGCAACCGCGGGTATGTCAGCAGTGGCCTTCCGACATGAGCTGAATCGACAGCTCGTGCTTCTTCAAAAATCGATCATCAATCTGCGACGTGTGCAAACCACCGATCCCGAGCTTCGTAAGCAACTGCACGACATTGCAAATGAGCTGGAGGGCTGGCATCGGGTTACGAGTTCCACTCAGGCGCTCTTCCTGGGCGTCGGCGATCGCGAGAGTCGAGAGAGGATCGCCCGGTTGCGCGCGAAATCTCTCGTCGAGTCCGTCTGCAGGCAGGTGCAGCTCCTCTCACCCGGCGTTTCCTTCGACACGACCGCCATCGACCCAAAGGTTCGGTTTCCAGAGGGCACCTTCGTTGAGTGGTCGGCCATCGTCCAAAACCTTCTCGTTAACGCTGCGAATGCTGTGCTCGATAGCGCGATTCCCCGTATCGAGATATCTTCCACGATCAACGGGACCAACCGTGCCATTTTGATCCAAGACAATGGCAAGGGAGTCGATCTCGCCACTTCGGAGGAACTTTTTAGTCCCTTCGTCCGTCGTCTGATTATTTCTCAAGCGCGACAAGCTCTCGGTATGGGCGGGAGCGGTATCGGCCTAACGATTGTGCGGATGCTGGCTGGCAATCGTCGCGCCCGAGTTAACTTCGTGGAACCGCAGGAGGGATTCAAAACGGCAGCGCGTATCTCGTGGATAGAAACGATATGAAGAAATGAAAAAACAAATCATCATTCTCGATGACGAAGAGAGCTTTCAGACGCAGCACCGCCAGAAACTGCAAGATAGCTTGTCGCCGGCACTGGAAGAGCAATTCGACATTCCAGACATCTCCCCCGACAAGTTTGGACAACACGTTCAGATCCTGATCGAGCGGTATAAGAGTCAAAATAAGAGTGGTGGAAAATCGGAGGATAGTGCCTCGGCTGCCTGCTTTGGTGAGGACACTTGCTTCGATCAAGCCGATATCCTGTTTGTTGACTACAGGCTCGTGGAACTCCTCGGTTTTATTACCGGAGAAGAAATTGCATATCTTGCAAGATCCTTCAGCAATTGTGGTTTGATAGTTGGGCTAAATCAATTCAGCGGGGGGGGGCGTGTCTTCGATCTCACGTTATGTGGCCATCCGGAATCCTTCGCCGATCTCAATATTAGTGACGTTGATATCGAGAACCCCGGCTTGTGGAATGAGCAGGATGCTTATACTGACTTCCGACCTTGGCATTGGCCCAATCTCCCGCGAGCTGCGGAATCTTTCGAGAAGCGTGTCTCGGAAGTGCCGAATTTTGAAGATTCCCTTTTCGATTTCCTGGGGTTCAAACCCGATGTCGTAAATTCTCTACCCCGAGCGGCCTCGGATTATGTGTCGAAAAGCCACCGCGCCGATGACCTATCGAAGACGTCCTTCGCGGACTTTTTGTCTTCTGGTTTCTGTTTGCGTGGGAGCGATCACACGATCGATCCCTATAAAAAACGCATCATTGCCGCCCGGTTGAGTAAGTGGCTCGATCGGTTCATTCTCGGCGGGCAAAACACGTTGGTGGACGCGCCGCATCTGGTTAGTCGATTCCCAAGTCTCTTTGAGGGCGAGTTCTCTGCCAAAGCTCTCAATACCTTGTCGAGTTCCACGCCGCCGATCAAAGCGGGGCTTGAGGCAAACGAGTTCAAGAGGTCGAATTGGATTTCCCATCCCGCTTGGTTTTGGGAAGCGTTGAAAGAAGACCCGGCTATCGAAGAAGTCAGTAACCCTTGGGAGCGCAAGGAGTTCCCTTTTTGCTTCTGCGAAGACACTTCGGTTTTCGTTACTTCAGGCGAAGGAGAGGAATTTGTGGCGAGCGTTCCTTCTCCATTCACGCGTCGGTTTGTTCAGAGAATCGCCGACGTGGAATATGTTCCGGAGTTACGCTTCGCTCTCTAGAGGTATGGTGGACGATTTCACCATTCAGCATTTTACGAAGCTTTTCCTTTGGCTGAACGCTCAACATCAGCCTCAGTTAGGAGAACTGACAGGCGATCTACGCTTTATTTACGAGAAGCTAACTTACAGATTTACCCCGATTGTTGATCAAGAATTGGAAAAATGCCTTCCAACGCTGGAAAACAAAAAATGCGACACTCTGAGCCTTGGGCAGGGACATTTTCTTTACCTCGCTCCAGAGCCGGACTCCAAAACTACAAAGACGAGAGGTTTCGTTCCTCTACTCTCGATCAAGTGCGACTTCGATAAGGAAACTCCCGAAGTGCGTTTTGGTATGGCGCTCGGAAGTCGACATAACGATGACGTCCGCTTATTTGGGATGAGATTTGAAGCCCCGGAAGGAGATGGGACTGGATTGCATGATTTCTATCACACGCAAATGATCCATCAGTTTTTGCGGGTCTTCGACGAATCAAATGGGTAGAGGGTGAGGAAGGTGGAGCCTAAGGCGACTGGCTTTGAGATAAGCTGTGAGCCGGAAGTAATGGAAAACGCGGAAGCCGCGGGCGATGCGTTTGGCCATTTGGAGCAAGCCGTTG
>JBGTDR010000094.1:0-22904 GCA_041748215.1 Chthoniobacterales bacterium | reverse complement strand
CTCGCGTGGATGTGGTGGCTCACGCTGCTCCCGATCTTTAATGACGCCGAAGGTCAACCCGACACGATCAAGGGGGCCATCTGGGTCTCGGTCGCCATTGGAATCATCGTTCTCATTTGCGGCGGCCTCACGACCTACTTCTGCCAGGAGCGGTATTACCACGCCGCCGCCAAAACGGAAAAAATCGCGCTCTGGCCGAACATCAAGATGACACTGTCTAACCGTCCGTTTCAGATCCTCACGGGCATGCTTCTCCTGTTCGTTTTTGGAACGTACATCGCCAACAACCTCATCTTTTACGTCCGGCTCTATTTCATCTCTGGCGGAGATGCGACGCTGGCCTCAGAACTCTCCGGCTGGGGCGGCACGATCGAAGTCGTGACTGGCATCGCCGGCATTCCCCTCGTCCAATGGTTCGCCCGCCGCTTCGGCAAACGCGCCACGCTCATCGGGGTGATGTCGCTCGTGGGCCTCACCGGCATGAGCACGTGGTTTACCTACACTCCCACGTACCCTTACCTCTCCCTCCTCAACAACTTCATCTCCGCCCCCGTTATGAGCGCGATCTGGATCCTTTTCCCGTCCATGACCAGCGACATCGTCGATGACGAGGAACTCAAGAATGGCACGCGCCGCGAGGGGGCGTTCGCCGCCATCTTTTCCTGGATCTTCAAACTCGCTCTCACGATTGCGAGCGCGATGACCGGATTTTTTGTGGTCTGGGTCGGTTTCGACGCGGCGGCCGGAGCCCAACAAGCCGAAGGCGTCATGCTCGCCATCCGCCTCATCCTCGTCTTCTCGTCCGGCATTGCCGTCGCGATCGCGGTCGCCCTCGGTTTTTTCTATCCGCTCACCTCCCGCCGCATCGAAGAAATCCGCGCCGAACTCGAAGCCCGCCGCGGCGTCCTTTGACCCCAATTAGATGGAATCGCCGTTCGCGAATGGACTCGCGAACGGCGCAATACCCGCGTCAGGCGAGGTAAACTGCGCCTTTGTCGAACGTCTTTTCTTCGCGGATTCGTTTCGGCTGCGCGTCCCGGTCGAGTTCCTGGAAAAAACAACTCCGGTAACCGGTGTGACACGCGCCGCCGGCCTGCTCGACCTCGAAAAGGAGCACGTCAGCATCGCAATCCACAAACCAGCGCACGATGCGCTGCGTGTGACCGCTCGACTCGCCTTTGAACCAGAGTTTTCCGCGCGAACGGCTCCAGTAATGCATTTGGCCGGTTTCCATGCATTTTGCGAGGGCCTCCTCGTTCAGCCACGCAAACATCAGCACGCGACCAGTCGGCGGCCCATCACCCGACACCACCTCCTGCACAATCGCCGGGATCAAACCGTCCGCCGTAAATTTGAAATCAAACTTCACCCGTCGAGTTTCGGCCGCACCGCGCCCCGGGCAAGCGCATTTTCCCCGCATTGCATCACGCGACCGGGCGGCTTATACAGACAGTCCACGCATGACCGCATCCCCCGAGGCCCCGGCCGCCGCCCCGACCACCGCTCGCGCTCCGAAATACCGGTATTTTACGACGGCACCCGAATCGATCCGGCTTCCAGTGTCCGCCATTTTTCCCGCCATCCCGACCAATTCCTGGCGCGGATCGGACGCGGATCTCTCTCGCGAGATCTCGCTGCCGTGCGCGGAATTGTTTTCCTCCAACCGTCCCCGCATCAGCCTCGCCCGTCTTAGTGAGCTTCTTCCCGGCTGCATCGAATTAAATCCCGACGCGCCGGAATGGATCCCGCTTCCCGCTGGTCCGCTCGCTCGCGCCTACCAACCTGTCACCAGCCGCGAACTGCTCGTCGATCCGGAACCCGCGGCTCCGGCTCCCGCGGCCCCTACCGAAAAATCCACGACTCCCGCCCCGGCCACACCGCCAGCATCCCCGGCTGGAGAGCCAGCCAGTTCATCAGCCGCGCCAGCCGTCCCGTTTGAAGGTCAGCGAATTGTCAGTATCGACAAACCCGTCGCGAGCTGGCGCCGCGTGCTCAAGCCCATCCTCGGCCCCTCGGCGGAGGAACTGGAAGAACGCCACCTCGCCTTTCGCAACGGCGGAAAATCTCCGGCAGTCGAATCCACGCCCTCGTCCGGATCCCCGGCTGATCCTCCCGCCGCCGCCACGTCGCCCGCGGAAACAACCGTCACCGTTCCGCCAATCGTCGCCCCCCCCGAACCACCGGCGCCGCCGCGCATCCCGGTCGCCGACCGGCCAATTGCCAACCCTTCCGACCTCGCAGAGCTTCAGTCACTTTTGATGACCGAAGACGACCTCACGATTCAACGTGTGCTCGCTCTGAGCGCCGCCCTGCCGGGCGTGCGCGGTTGCCGCCTCACCGCGGATGAGGAAGCGCTCTCCACCGGCACGGTCGCTGGCGGACTCGACGGCTCCGCTTTTTTACAATCCGCCCGCGCTCTCCTGAACACGACGGAAGCTCCCGCGCTGACTCTTTTCACCGTAACCGGTCCGGTCAGCCTGCTCGTGCACGGCCGCGCCGCTCTCACGGTGCTGCACCATGACCGAGGATTTTTGCCCGGCGTCCGCGAAAAACTCACCACCATCCTGGCCGCCGTCGAACGCAATCTGGGCGAACCGCCCGAGCCGCGCGCTTCGTCTTAACGCACGCGGTGACGTCCGTCGCCGACGCTCAACACCTCAATCCGCACCGGAGCGAGCCCGCGCTCGTAAAATCCGAGCTTTTTCGCGACCGGTGCCGTCACGTCAATGATGCGACCTTCGATAAATGGTCCGCGATCATTGACCCGCACCACGACACTCCGACCGTTGTTCAGATTGGTCACCCGCACCCGCGCCGGCAGGGGAATTGTTTTGTGCGCCGCTCCGCTGCTCCACGGATACAGCTTCTCGCCGATCGCCGTTTTCCCCGGGAACCACAAAAACCCCCCTTTGTAATGCGACGCCGTTCCGGTCTCGGTGAATCCCACCGCCTCACGCGGACTCATTGGAAAATATTGCACGCCGCGAACGGTGTACGGGCGGTATTTGTAACCTTCGTAGGCCCCACTGCCACAGCCCGACAGCAGCAAAATGACGGTCAGCACGACCGGGGCGAGAGGGATCATTCGCATGGGTTACCGTGTGCCACATTTCTCCGGGTCAGTCGAGCAGCTGCCCGCCTAGGTTGACGCTTCCCACGTCCGCCCTACCTTATGCCCCACATGTGGACCTTCTTTTCACCCACCCATTCCTATCTCCGGACGGGAATTCGCGCCGGGTTCACGGTCGCGGCATTAACTTTCGCGGCGTGCTCTAAACCCGGAGGACCACTCCCCGGGGCCGGAGGCGGCGGACCACCCGCCCTCACCGTCGAAATTTTCGAGGTCGTCACCAGGCCGTTCAACCAATCGCTGCGGGCCAATGGCACGCTCCTGCCCAACGAAGCCGTCGTCCTCCAGAGTGAACGCTCGGGATTTGTCACCGAGATCCTTTACACCGAGGGCAAACCCGTTCCCGTTGGCACCATCCTCCTGCGCATCGACGACACCGAACTGCGTGCCGAACTTCAGCGCGCCGAGGCCCGCCTCGCCCTGGAGATCGCCACCGAACAGCGTCAGCGCGGCCTGCTCGGTCAACGCGGCATCAGCGCCGCCGCTTACGACGAAAGCCTCGCCAACCTGAACATCGCCCGCGCCGAAGCGGGCCTCATCCGTGCGCAGCTCGCCAAAACGGTCATCCGCGCCCCGTTCGACGGAGTGCCCGGGCTCCGCGAAGTCAGCGTGGGCAGCTTTCTCACCCCAGGGACGCGCATCGGCACGTTTCAGGACGTGGCCTCGCTGAAAATCGACTTCAGCGTGCCCGAACGTTACCGCCCATTCGTTCAGATCGGGCAATCTCTGAAATTCCGCGTCGCGGGCCAATCGGGCGATTTCGACGCAACCATTTACGCCATCGAACCCGGCATTGACGTGAATACCCGCTCCGTCCTCCTCCGCGCCCGCGTGCCAAATTCCGAGGGCCAGCTCCAACCGGGCGCGTTCACCGAAATCGAAATCGCGCTTGAGGAAGATCCGAACGCCATCCTCATCCCGTCCATTGCCCTCATCCCGGGCCTCAAACGCCAGACCGTCTTTCTTTACGAAGAGGGCAAGGTCGTCGAACGCGAAGTCGCCGTCGGATTGCGCACGGCCGATGATGTTCAAATCGTCGAAGGCCTCCAGCCCGGCGACCAGGTCATAACCACCGGCATTCTCCAACTCCGGCCCGGGATGACCGTCAGCATTCAGCCGAAGGCACCCGCGAAGTCCGCGACCTGACCCCCGACATGGCACTTTACCGGACCAGCATCAATCGCCCCGTTCTGGCGACCGTCATGTCGCTGGTCATCGTTCTATTCGGCGTCATCAGCTACAGCCGTCTGGGCATTCGCGAATATCCGTCCGTCGATCCGCCGATCATCACGGTCTCATCCACTTACACCGGAGCTCCGCCCGAGGTGGTCGAATCACAGATCACCGAGCCACTCGAGGAAAATATCAACGCCGTCGCGGGTATCCGCACGATGACGTCGGTCAGCCGCGAAGGCCGCAGCACGATCACCGTGGAATTTGACCTCGAGACCGATCTCGAAGTCGCCGCCAATGAAGTCCGCGACCGCGCCTCCCGCGCCCAGCGCGACCTGCCCCCCGACGCGGATCCCCCCATTATCAGCAAAGCCGACTCCGACCGGCAACCGATCACGTTTCTAAGCGTATTCAGCCCGAGCCGCGATCTGCTCGACCTGTCCGACTTCGCCGACCGTCGATTCAAACCCGTGCTTCAGACGATTCCCGGCGTGGCCGAGGTCGATATCTGGGGCGAAAAACGTTTTGCCATGCGCCTTTGGCTCGATCGCGACCGCATGGCTGCCTACGGCCTGACTCCCGTCGATGTTCGGGACGCCCTCGAACGCGAAAATGTCGAACTCCCCTCCGGCCGCATTGAAGGTGGCCAGGTCGAAGTCAACGTCCGCGCCATCAGCCGGTTCACAAACCCCGAGGAGTTTAATCAGATGGTCATTCGCGAAGAGGCCGGTCGCACCGTCCGTCTTCAGGACATCGGCTACGCCGTCATCGGGCCCGAAAACCAGCGCTCCGTGCTCAAGCGCAACGGCATCCCCATGGTCGGTGTCGTCATCCGGCCTCAACCCGGGGCCAACCAGATCGACATTTCCGACGAATTCCGACGGCGGGTTGAGCTGGTCAAACGCGACCTGCCCGATGACATCGAGGTCAGCATCGGATTCGACAACACCGAGTACATTCGCGCGTCCATCACCGAAGTGAAGGAGACGATCTTCATCGCGCTTGGGCTGGTCGTCCTCATCATCTTTCTCTTCCTGCGCAGCCTCCGCTCGACTCTCATTCCCGCCGTCGTCATTCCCGTCAGCCTCATCGGTGGTTTTGCCGTCATGTACGCCGCCGGCTTCAGCATCAATGTGCTCACCCTGCTCGCCATGGTCCTCGCCATCGGCCTCGTCGTCGATGACGCCATCATCGTACTCGAAAACATCTACGCCAAAATCGAGGCCGGATTGTCTCCGCGCGAAGCCGGCTACGAAGGCACCAAGGAAATTTTCTTCGCCGTCATCGCCACCACCATTGCGCTGGTGTCCGTCTTCCTGCCGCTGCTTTTTCTCGGCGGCGTTGTCGGCCAGCTCTTCCGGGAATTTGCCGTCGTCATCGGTTCGACGGTTGCCATTTCTTCGTTCGTCGCGCTCACGCTCACGCCGATGCTCTGCACGAAGATCCTCAAGGCCGGCCGCCCGTCCCGCTTTTATCTCGCCACCGAGCCATTCTTCAATGCGCTCACGAATGCCTACCGCGCCACGCTCACCGTCGCGCTCAAGGTCAGATTCCTTGGATTTCTGATCATTCCCGCCTGCGGCCTGCTCGCGTGGGGTTTTCTCAGCGTCCTGCCCAGCGAACTGGCTCCACTCGAAGACCGGGGCCGCCTTCGCATCTCCGCCACCGCGCCGGAGGGTGCCAGCTACGACTACATTTCCGACTACATGGACTCGCTCTCGAACGCCGTCATGGCAAAGGTTCCCGAGTCTTCCGCGGTCCTCAGCATCACCTCCCCGGGCTTCGGTGCCGCGAGCTCCGTCAACTCCGGTTTTATTCGTCACCTCCTCGTGCCCGCATCGGAACGCGAGCGCTCCCAGGCCGACATTTCAGGCGTCATCTCCGAGGCCGCCCGCGAACTCGCCGGTGCCCGCGTTTCGGTGATTCAGGACCCCACGATCAGCGGTAGTGGCGGGGGTTCGCGACTGCCGATCCAATTTGTGATTCAGGCCCCGAATCTCGATGCCCTGCGCGGCGTCCTCCCGGAATTTATCGACCGCGCCAGCCAGAGCCCGATTTTTTCCCAGGTCGAATCCGATCTCAAATTTAACAAACCGGAACTTCAGGTCACGATCGACCGCGAACGCGCACAGAACCTTGGGGTCTCCGCTCGCGACATCGGCGAAACGCTCAACCTCGCCCTGAGCGAACAGCGTTTCGGTTATTTCCTGCGCGACGGAAAACAATACTTCGTGCTCGGCGCTCTCGTGCGCGAAGACCGCAACGAAAACCGCGACCTCAGCAACCTGACCGTTCCCAGCATCAACGGTGCTCCCGTTCGCCTCGACAACCTCGTCCGGTTCTCGGAAGAGGTCAGCCCTCCGCAGCTCTACCGCTTTAATCGTTACCTTTCCGCCACCGTGCTCGCTGGATTAAATCCCGGTTACACCCTTGGCCAGGGCGTCGCCGAAATGGAACGCATCGCCGCCGAATTGCTCGACGAATCGTTCCAGACCGACGTTGCTGGTGAGGCCCGCGACCTGCGCGAGACGTCGTCGAGCATCTTCTTCGCCTTCGTCCTCGCCCTGCTCCTGATCTACCTCGCTCTCTGCGCCCAGTTCGAGAGTTTCCGCGACCCGCTCACCGTCATGCTCACCGTCCCATTGGCGCTCGTCGGAGCCACCGCCGCCCTGTGGGTCACCGGCCAGACGCTCAACATTTTCAGCCAGATCGGCATCATCATGCTCATCGGCCTCGTGACCAAAAATGGCATCCTCATCGTCGAGTTCGCCAATCAGCGCAAAGCCGAAGGACTCTCCCCGCTCGATGCCGTGCGCGATGCCGCCACCGCGCGTTTTCGTCCCGTGCTCATGACCAGTCTTTCAACGATCCTCGGTATTCTGCCCATCGCCCTCGCACTCGGCGCCGGATCGGAAAGCCGCCGCTCCATGGGTATCGCCGTCATCGGCGGCATGGTCATCGGCAGCCTGCTCACACTCTACGTGATCCCCATGCTCTACGCCTACATCACGTCGTTTCGTCCCCAGTCACCCGCTCCACCCAGCACACCCCAACGACCACCCGTCAACCCCATCCCCGCCACCGTCTGATCCCGATCGTGCGAAGTCACTTAGGCTAAATCGTCCGAGATTCCGCAGATTTGAGGAAATTCTCCTGAGTTCCTGATTACCACATTGATCTCCTCAGTGAGTTGATTGAGCGGCGTTCAAATTCTTGTTACCAGGCGCGGCTCGCATTTCGTTTGGCGAATCTCCGATTGTTTCGGAAGAATCACCCGGGCGGGGAAGTACGTGGATAATCCGGAGAGATCCTTCATCGGGAGGCCGTTGCGGATACATGATCTTCACACACGTCTCAACGGCATCGATCGCCTGTTCCATCGTGAAGGGATAACCGTCCGGCACCTCCGCGTCAGACGCATCGATCGTTACCACAAGCTCCTTGTTGTCATAAGCGTAAGTCCCCGTCACCCGAATCTTATAAACGGAGGTTATGTTTATATCACCCGCCCCGGAAGCCGAATCAGTGGACGGAACGCATGGCACTGCGATCGCTCCAAACCGCCACTCCGGATCAGAAGTGGACGTCACAAACGGGACATCCTGAAACGAAATGACCGGGTCAGTGTCTGACCCATGAAGATACAATGGCTGCGCCACTTCAGTAAGTCTCAACGAAGTGCAAAACGCCGTTTGCACCACAAATATTGAAACGAGTAATAAAAGACGAATCATACTATCTTAGCAGCAAAGCTCGCTGATGTTCTGTAATAGGATCTCGCGGAGGTGGTAACGTTCCCTTGATTCCCGTCTCGACGAACCCGCGACTCTCATAAAGCGCAATCGCACTCAGATTGTGGTCGCCGACATCGAGCAGGATCCGTTGATGTCCCATTTTCCTCGCCCAGGTCACGAGAGCATCGACCAATCTTCCCCCGATGCCGACTCCCCGGTGCTCCGGTGTGACCCACATCGCAAACAACCCAATAGCGTCGTCATACGGTGCACCTGAAATCAAACCGACGGCGTCGCCGTTGGCAAGAAACGCAGCAATGCTTACGGCATCCCGTCGGCTCAAACGGTCCTGCCATTCCTTGGGACCAAATGCATTGGGGCAATTCGCCAAAGCCCCAAGCCGAAGATCCCGCAAAATTATCCACTCGTCGGCTGCAATCCGACGACACCAAACTCCAATCGTTTCAGCGGATCTCACACCTTCGTTAACTTGAGCGAAGTTTGACATGCTCCTGATCCCGGCAAACGCGAAAAGGGATCAATCTAATAATCAGCTCGAAGGACAAATTTTCTTCGTTTGGGCAAATAAAGACGCTCCGAGGCAGGGATCACGATTTCGATCTGACCCGCGTTTTTACGGGATTTTTCGGAGTCAAAATCGAACACGCCGTTCATTCTGCCGACTCCCGGTGCTTTTGCGCTAAATCGAACCCGAACTTTGGAGCCTGAATTCGAAAATTTCTGAATCCGTCCAAAAAACTTGGATTTCGTCAGGTAAATCGAATTCCCGGGCTGATCTGGAAACGCGCGCTCCAAAATGCTTCCGCGGATTTTATTACCGCGCCCGGTGTCAAAAAGCAGGATGCGATCAAAATTCCCAGTCGGCGCATCAAATAAACGGCCAACCTGATACATTGGAAGTTCCCCAACCTGCGCGACAGCCGGGAGACTTAAGGAAGAGAGCAAGACGAATACGGCAAAACATTTCATGGGATCAGATCGAGGAAGGTCAGCTACCTCGATGAAAGTGCAAGCCCCGATGTCCGCTGATGGATATGGCGGCTGACCTCTGGCGATTCTTTTTTTGTCCGCCTAGCTTCGGCTACTTCAGACGCGTCGGACTCGACTCCAGACAAAAGGAATAATAAGTAAAGAGATTATAAACATCGAAAAGGTATGCGGTTCAGGAACTGCAGCCGTAGTGACATCATTAATCGTAAAATCCTCAAATCTCGGAGCACGCAGATCTCCGTAAAAGCCACCGTATACGGATGAATCTGCGGCCATTGCTGGGTTAGTCACAACAAGCGAATGTTCGAAAAGCAGAGAGGGTGTCGAGAGTCTGTCGGGGCCAGTATCCTCCAGGCGAACCGCAACTCCAAATTCTGATGCTCCCAACGAGGTCGTCGTAAGCGTAAACGTGAGCCAATGATCGAACTCCGGCGTAGCTATGTTTCCGATCAGAATCGGCGCAACGCCGGGAGATCCCGTTGGAAAATTAAATACAGCAAAACCGGAGTCGTTATAAAATTCGGCATAGAGGTAGATACCCGGGAGAAAGTAGTCGATTTTGATCGGATTTCCCGCCCAACCGAGACGTGTGTTAACTCCTCCGGTTGGGCTCGCATCTCCGGCCGAAAAGAGAAATGAAATTGAGAGCGTTGATGGATTTTTTTGGGGACTCGGATATGTCGCAAAGATCGGACCCCGACCTTTCCCTTCTGCGTCTTCCCCGAGTGCCCGCTGTTCAAGTGAATCGGCTAAATGAAAATCGTCACTCAGATCGTTTTTTTCCGATTTCACGTATTCATTCGAATCAACTATGACGCCGAAAGCGGGTGACAGGACGACGAGAATGGCTCCAATCACCACCAAGTTGATTCGTGATACGATCATTTACGCTTGTTAACACCGATTTGGGACACGTCAAGGCCAGCGAACTCGATCAGTCCCGAAAACCGCGGTCTGATGGTACGGCAGGTCGGGTGTGGGAGAACCTGAATTGCGTCTCAAAATCGCCCCTGGAGTTTGAACTCAGCGCATCCACCGGAAAGTCACCGACACCCCTACGTCAATAGACTCCCGCGACGGTTCTCACTTGATTCCTCCAAATGCAGCAAAGCAGGAATTTTTATGGAGAACGTCGACGGACCGAAACCCAACCTTGCGCATCAGGTCCAATTGATAGGTCAGCGGCCGAGGCGAATCTTCTTTGTCGATGTACTCAAAAACCTGCTGGCGATAAGCCGATCCACCGAGATCCTCGAGATACTCCCCGTACCGTTTCCACATTAATTCCTGGATGGTCTCATTTTCATGAGTCACCAAATCGGTTACCCAGAAACTTCCTCCGGGACGCAGGAGGTCATAGATGCGACGGAAGGCTGACTCCCAATCGTGGTCATCCCGAAGATGATGCAGAACCGCGGCAGCCAAGACGACATCGTAGCTCGACTCCTCGAAGTTTATTTCTCTGAAATCACCTTCAAAGATACGAACATCCTGATCCGTCTCGATGGAAACCCGCTGTCGGGCGCGTTCCAGCATCGGACGGCTCAAGTCACAGAGATCAGAGGAAAAACTCTCTCCATACTCCTTCAGCAAGCGGATCGTATTGTTTCCCGCACCACATCCAAGATCCAACGTCCGTTTGATTTTCGAGGTTGCGACAACTGCGGCCCTGGTGATCAGGTCCATGCTCAGTGGCGCATCGATCGTCGCCGCTTGACCAGTTTCGAGATTCGAAAAACGTTCGACATCGGCATCAAATCGCTGCCGGATTTCGGCTGTCGTGGACTTTTTGGCTAAAGGTGTTGTCATCGATGTTTATTAGATAATTACAAAGCCAATGAGCCGGGCAGCGTGCGAAAAGTTGATCGAACCTTCCGGTCGAGATTTGGTGTCCGGGGCTAGCGGCCCGCTGGAGTGCGTGGCGTAGCGGCCTCTTTTCGAGACAGTTTCCCAATGATGTAATTGATCAGCGGAAGGGAACAAACAGTCGTAAAAATCAGATAGGCTGTTGCCGAAATGCGAAGGAGAACTGGCGTGATCTCGAAGAGCAGGGTGTAATCCTCCTGGACCGAACGGAGTTTCGTCGATGTTCCTGACACCGAAAGTTGCATTACTTCGCTTCGAAAAGCATACGGCTCGGCCAACGACTCCGTGGCTTCAAAAAGCGGAAATACGTAGCGAAAGTAAGATATCAGGAGTGATGCGGTAAAGATTGCAGAGAGAATCGCAAGCAATTGAGATCTGTGGCAGAAAGTAGATTAGCCATTTTGATCCACTTTTAGGGAGCGGTTCTGATCGCGCAAAACTTGGATGGGTGTTTAAATGCTAACTTTCGAACTACGCCGCACACTCCACTAAAGTTTGTTGTTCGACCTAAGGTTGTAATGAGGGTTTGATCGTGTGCAACAGATCGGTCACGCGTTTTTTCGTAGCGATCTTTTCCTCATCCAAAGCTTTTGAATAAAGTTTTTGATCAATTACTCGAGCTTTGACTACAAACGAATTTCCGGACAGAACTCCGCTCATCGCTCTGATCGTGTAGGTTTCCTTCGGAAAAATCTCCGAAAGCGCAGTATTGGTTGCTTCCATTGCTTCATCCGCTTTTATGCCATCAAGGATTATCGATAGATCATAAGCGATTATTTCATTGTTCCGGGCAAGGATTCTGCAGGTAAAGTCATTCGCTTCAGACGTATAAGCTGAGTTCGCGGGTCTGTCATCCTGGAGAAGCGGAGACGACTTGAAGTTTGGATTTTGGCTGAGGAAAGCGTCAAGGGGTTTCGCCCCAGTCGAACCAGTTACCGAAAAGAACAAGATTGCAGCAGCGAGAGATTGCAGTTTCATCAGGATGGATCGTTTATTTTGGAATTAGTTAATTGCTGGCACACCGTTACGAGACATCAGATCGAGCGGTTTGGCCTCACTCGATTTCGCGGAAATCGCCCTCGAGCTCGACAATCGGTGTTTGGTTTGGCGTTAGCTGGTTGCCATCGATTCCAGGTAGCGCCGAGATCATCTCTCTACGGAATTCGGGTGCCGCTCTCCAGGGCATAACGGAATTTTCGGCCATCCGCTCTGCGGACGACCAGCCGGTTATCCTGATCAATTCCCTGAATGGATCCCCAATGGTAATGGGACACCGTTTCTTCAAGAATCGACGGGTGGGGTATGAATTCTTTGACGGTCACGCCCCGAACCCTTTCGCCTTCACTCCAAAACGTAAACAAAACCAGATCGTTGTCGTAACCCCTCGGAATCAAATTGATTCCATCGTAACCAGTCACTACGTGCCGACCATCATTCGATACAGTCAGATCTCGATACCATCCGGGAATTGTCCAAAGTTTCTTTTTCGTTCTGGCTCTGCGGATTGTTGTCAGATTTTTCTTTGGGTCGGATTTCGCCTCGATCAAACCGTCCTGGCTTTTAACAACCCTGACCTCGGGGGCAGGCAGGGGTTCGTCAGCAAGTCCCGACGAATGAAATCCGACAATCAGGAACATCGCTAACGAAAACCACCTCATGTTCGGACGCAAACTCGAAACTCGAACAGATGATTTCATTGTCAAACCAATACGCTGCAAGTGTGCGCAGAGCTCAGCGAGGTCTGTGACTATTCTGCGTCAATGTTTTTCAACGGGTTTCAGATCGATCCTGAGTGAGATCCTCTTTCCGTTCCTCCGGAATTTATATTCAAGTGGCTCCGCGGGGTCCAACAGGCCTTTACTCGAGAATACGGTAGGAGTTGCGCCGTCTGCTGACGGGACTGACGCGGAAACCTCGTATTGAATATCGCCTTTGTCTCCAGTCGCTACAACCGTGACGCTCACTTCAGAATTTTTGTAGGGATAACTTATTGTGACCTTGGATCCGGACTTGAACGTCGCTTGGGGGAGACTCACCTGCTCGTCGGCAATGTTCGCAACTGCGACCACGCGGAATTCAGCTACTTGAGCGATCACCGAGCAAATCGACATTCCGATAAAAAGGAGGAACGAACTTAAAAGTTTCATGGCAGATTGGAGTTAGGTTGTTATGTTTTCAATGCCCTGTTCAGTCGAACACGCTTGTGTAGTTCCTGAAAGAAGCTGGTCGATCGGAAGAATTTGACGCGTCGTGGTTAGGGTTTCGTCGTCTGACGGGGTTCAGTTCCCCTATCATCGGTATTGAAACTAAGTTTCTGTATGAGTTTTTTATACAAAAGCACTGTCTGCCCGTAGGAATACTTCTCGAAGATCGTGATGAGTATATAAACTCCGCCGATCAGCAGGAGGCACATTCGATCTTCGAACACGAACACAGCCCCACAATAGAAAATCAGAAAAAGAAACCCGACAACGACAGTCGTCAAAGTTCGATTTTTTGTGACCTGGAGATCTTTGCTTTTTTCTATGATCAGACGATCAATTTCATCAAGGGAGTTGTTATTCATGATTTTAGGTTTGAACCGAACTCAGCGGCTCCGGCGCACGAGATGCAAAACTGTTTCGAGGCAGGTCGGGTAATTTAGAGATCGTATTCTTTTTCGATGCCAGGGCGAATTTCGTGACGAGCTCGTGCCCGTCCGACGTGGGCAGTTCAGTTGCCCGGAAGACATAACGAAGATCCTGACGAAATGACCGGGGGCTGGCGTCATCGGGTTGTCAGACCTGAGTGAATTCATCCTCGTATCCGATGACGAAAGAAGAACGTTCTGACCACCAGAGCGCCAGGAAATGCTGATTCTTCTGATCAAATGGGCAGAACGGGTTATCGACGCGAACAAATCCGAATTGACTATAAAACTCCGGATCGCCAAGCACAAAAATTGGAATGTCTTTGGTTTGGAACAACTTCAAACTTTCCACGATCAACTGACTCCCGAACCCTTTCCTTTGAACGTCAGACCGCACGGCAAGTGGATCCAGATGCAGTCCGGTGACCTCGGATCCGTGGAATGCATTCGTGAAGCAGATGTGCCCGGAGATCCCGCGCTCATCGTCTGAAACCCACTCGTAGATCAACTTCCCATGATCGCTGAGCCAAGCAACCAACTGGGACTCGTAAAGACTCGGAGCGAACGCAGCTTCCAGCAAATCAGTAATCTCCGGGTAATCGGCTGGCGTTACGGCTCGCATTGTTGAAACGATCGGAGGCTTAGCAACTCTGATGCGGTCACAAACTTTGGCGGGATGTTTTTGAATAATCTCTGAGGAAGCCGACTTTCACGGTCGTCACTTCATTCGATTTGTGTTTTGTCCTTTATCAGGGGTAGATGAATATTTTCCCCTCACAGCTCCATCTCATTTCGAATTCCTCACAAATTTTGTTGAGGGCTTGCGGCAAAGAGACATCATTAAGAATCAGCGTGGACAGCTTTCGCGGCTTTTGAGCGTCGTTTGGGTATCTCAAGATGAAAGAGACTTGCCCCCTCCCTTCGGAAAAGTATTCGTGCAGACCAGCAACGACATCGCCAAGCGACTTATTTCGAAGATCGAGGTGCTTGATCTCGAGGAAATCCAATTTCTTTCTCGCTTCGATGATTTTTGCGTGTTCTTGAGGCGTCTTGGAAAAACTCGGCATCTCTGGATAACCTTCATAACCGAATGAAGAAGCCAGACTTGCTGCCACGATTACCGCCAGAACGAATGAACGCATCATCTTCGACCATACATCGAGCTCACCTCCCCGACGTGTGCTAACTTTGATGTGAATAATTTGGAAATTCCGGTCGATCAAATTAAGTCACCGTGCGTTTGTTACGTTTCGCTACACTGTGCGTCCGGCCTGTCCTCTCAAAACCGCCATGCACCTGAGGATAGAGCATAGTGTAAATTAGCTTATGCTGATCCGGCGTCGTCGCCGCGATTATTGTTCGTGTGAGGTTGTCGTAGAGGACATAACCTCCTTTCGGAAACGTGACTCCGTGTTTCTCCAGCAGCTTTTGCCACGAACCGGCTTCGTTGAGTTTATCCAGCATGTTAGCAGTCGAGATCGGTCCGTACAGCACAATCGTGGAACCTTTGGGTGCGGGTAGAAGCTCAATGTTGGTGAACTGACCACTTGGTGGTTCGTCACCCAGCGCAGAGAATGCTGCCAAAAGAACAAACGCAATTATACTTTTCATGATTTGGACGAAACTAACGCTCAGCACATCGACCGCAGGCATTCGGGCTGGTTAGGTGGTTTTGGAAAAGGCGCTCGTTCTACGAGACATGCGCGTCGCGGCTAAGCGATCGTTGCGGTGCCTGTTTGTGGTCACTATCCTCTCAGATAGATCCACGCTCCTACCGCCATAGCTACTACCAAAATAACGAAGATCACATAAATCTTAAATCTCTGGGCACTGCGATCAAGTTCGGATTCACCTACGACTGATCTGTCATCGTGTTTGGAAGTCCACGGAAACAAGGATTCGACTATTCCTAATAAGATTTCGAGGAGAATGTGCATTATGGTTGTTAACTTACAATCTTAGTTTATGCCTTTTCGATTTTAGTCGCCAATAACGAAGTAGGTCAGTTCCCGGTTAGGTGCAAAAGCTCTGGCGTGATGTTTTTGGATTGGCCGTTTGATCGTAAAAATGTCGGCGCGTAGGGGCTAGGAATTCGCTGAAGTGTCTGGTTCGGCTACTTCCATTTTATCGATTAAGCCGTTCTGTAGAGTGAACCGGTGACTCACTGTATCGTCTGCGATGACGAGTCCATTCAAATCTCGAACGACCTGACGTACCTCAACCGAAATGCACGGCCCATCCTCTCGTTGGAATGAAACCGGCTCGACATGTGGATCGATTTCGCGCCACTGCTCAATCCAGTATGCACGAACTGCCTCAGGGCCACGGACGAAACCTCCTTTGAACGCTCTTGGCCATGCGACACCCGAAGTCATGAGGGCAAGAGCGGCGTCGATATCTCGTTTATTAAACGCATCATAAGCGGACCGTAAAAGCTGGATGTCTAAAGCAGAATCGTTGGTCATAAAACGTATAGCGGGGTAAGTCAGATAGCCGAACGTCTAGCTCAGTGACCCCGATCACGCGAGCAAGCTCAGAAGTGATGTTTTGGAAAGACAGGTCGAGTAAAAAGTCAGCACGTGGCCGCTAGGGGCTCTCTACAGAGCCTTTTTCGGTCCGTCGTCGAAGGATCAGCCGATATCCGAAAACAGATACGAACCCCAGAAATAATAAGCTCAAGATTTTCCCTTCGGGAACAGTTGCCACAAAGCCGGGAAGATAAGCGAATCCAAAATCCGTAAATTCAGAAGTTGGGGATTCAGTAAATCCGTAGACACGAAACTCCGTGTTAGATAAAGGTTTCAGGGGACTCACTGCCGAAAGGTCCAGAAACACGTTTTGATCGTATGGTGATGTCGCACCTGTAAAGGAATGCGTTACTGAAGAGATCGTGCTCTGAAAACTGTCAAGGGATGAGCGTATTTCCCAGGTGAAGGTATTTTGTTGCTGAAAACTGTAGCGAATCACGAAGTCGAATCCAAGGAGACGAATCTCGGATGCCGGACCAAGTGAAGTAACCGAGAAGGAAAGGTAGCGGTCGAGATCGATGGAATTCTCCGTAGACCAACCGGTGATCCTGAACCGCGATGCATTGAGAGAAATCTCGTCGCTTCCGGTCATGTTCGATAGAGCGATGCTCGACCAGAGTGATTGACTGGCAATGACGTGCTCAGAAGCCGTAACGGACCTGGGAAACCAATTCCCAATTCCGCCGGCAAATGAACTACATACAACGGCGCACGACGCGGCGATTGTCAGAAATTTTTTCATGATTGGACGTATTGATCGCCAAGCTCAGTGACACCGATCTGGCGTGCAGTCTCTTAAAAGAAGGTAAAAGTCGAGGGAACGGTCGTGAAAAGTAGCCGCGCAGGGACTCGACGGGCATGTCGACGGTCCCCAAGGTCGAACCCGATCTTGTGGGCTTCTTTCCGCTTATTCATCTGGCTGCTGGAATCGGTCTTTTTCATAAGGCTCTCAGCTTACTTCAAGGGGCAATCCCCTCAACGCTCGCTTCCTGCCTTCTCATCTAATCTTATTTGGCTCATTTCTGGCGCGCTATGTAGAACCGTCGCCCTCCATCTACTTTAAAGCTGAAAAGAACTAAATTAGATGACAAACCAAAATTACCATTGATTTCGCTTCTGGAGTTACGGTCACTTCCCTCAACCTTGATACCGGAATTTCCGCGGTTCTTCATCCAACGAACGCGGAAACGGGTAATATTCCTATCTTCGCCGAGAGTCTTGGAGAAATAGATGAAAACGTGATTTGCGCGAAAAGTTTGACGCGATTGTGAATCTCGTCCAAAAAGGCTGATTTGCGTTCGACCGGAAGGTGACAATTGCACATTCAATCTCCCGGCATCTCGATCAGTCTTTAGTCCGTTAGAAAGGCGGGTTTCAGCGCGGAAACTGTAGTTTCCTGAGCGGGCGGTAGGAAATGGAATTTCAGCGATAACGTGGGAGATCGAAAGTAGTGTGAACAGGAGAATGGTTGTAAGTTTCATGGGAATTGTATTTCAAAGGCGAACGTCAAGCGACTCAACACAAAGCCCAGGTCACTGGACGTGAGGATTTTGTGCTCAACCGAAAATGACTGAATCTCTGTAAAGTGTTGAGCAGGAGCAATCAATAGTATTGCACTACAAACTTGAAGGCACCCTGCATTTGTTTTTTATCACTCTGACCAGAAAGCGAGTTCGTTGCCGCCGGGCTCAATGAATTGAAAACGCTTGCCGCCGGGGAAAGAGAATATATCAAGTTTTATTGTTCCACCTAGTTCAGTTACGAGAGTTTTGATCCCTTCGAGGTTTGAATGATATAAGACAACAAGCGGGGCGCCTTGGGAGACAGTAGCGACGGAGGAAGACTTGAAAAATCCGCCATTCATATTGTCATCCGTAAATGCGGTGTAGTCAGGCCCATAGTCTTCGAACTTCCAATCAAGCAATTTTGAGAAAAATGTCTTTGTTGCGTCCAAATCAGTCGATGCAAATTCGACGTAGTCGATGGAGTTATCAGATTTCATTAATTTATAATAGGCTAACGCCAAGCTCCGCTATCCCGGTCAGGCGCATAAGCTCTGGGGTGATGGTGATGGGGAAGCCGGTCGGTCGAATGTGGTCGGCACGTCGCAGTTAGGGATTTATTGCAGCGCCTGGTTCGGTCTTTTTGACTTTCGCGATGACGTCTTTTCGAATTGGCTCAGGCAGTCGCTCCATTACTTGAAGTGGCGGCATGATTGAGAGGGACTCCAAATCGTAGAGAACGCCGCCATCGGCAGAAACCTCGGTCAACAATAGTTCATCGACGCCGTCGAATGCCCAGAGACGGGAATCGTTTTCGACGAAAACAAACCATCCTTTCCGCGGTCGCCAAGCGGATGGAGAAACAGCCGTCTCGATTCCACCCTTATGGTTATATCCGAATTGGGGAGGTTTATCTGGATGAATGACAATCTTCCACGGTAAAGAATCGTCACTGTAAGAGCCGATCCAATCAATAAATGTCGAGGCCTTGAGTGGATAAAGGCTGACGAAGAGAACAATTACGAGCAGCGAGTGAATTTTCATGTTAAACTGAGCGTCAGGCGTTATGACTCGGAAATATTAATCGCCGGGCATCCCGTCAAGGGCACTGAACTTTACCAACTCACTCAGCTCCAGTGCACCCAGATCGCTGAAAAACTCAACAATCGGCCGCGTCGAACCCTCGGGTTCCTGACTCCTAACGAGGCCTATTCCGCTGAGGCTTATGATGCACTTCAAACTTGATACTATTTCTCTTCTGCGGATCGAAAGAAGGGGGAAAACGCATCAATCAGAGATGCTGAACGGCTTGTTTTCCATGGAAATCGGTTTTGAGAAAAATCCCTTTGATGAGAACAACCCATCCTTCTTGGAGTGGTCTCGTAGAATCTCATCAAAGGATCGCTTTTGCATCACAATCTGGAGAGGCTTGTGACCGCGAATGAGTGCTTTGTCGGAAATTTGATTACTCTGGATATCTCGAACGATCGAGATAACTTCACTTTCATTGGGAGCTGCGCTAACGCTCAGCATAGGTATAAAGATGCTGAGACAGCACAGAAAACAATGGAACGCGTTGTATTTCATGGTGGTGGTTAATATAGCCGAACGTCAAGCTCAGCAACCCCGATCAGGCGCGCAAGCTCCGGTGTGATGTTTTTGGAGAGGCCGGTCGGTGGTGCAAAGTCGGCGCGTGACGGCTAGGGGTTCGCTGCAGCGCTTTGTTCGGCTACTTTTCGTTTGTGTTGATGATATCCTCGAGAACCTCTTCTATCCTTTTCTCAATTGTTTCCTGCCGCTTTGCGGAGGCGATGCGGTATGCGTATCCGCGCTGCTTGCCAGGACTGAGCTTTGACCAGAGTTTCTCGGCTCGACGATCCTTCCGTAGGGCAAGTTCGAGTTCTAGAGGAATATCCACGGCCGATTGGTCAGCAATCGAAAAGCTGACAGTAACGTATTGTGGCACGTCCACTCCCGCTTGCTTGATAAAATCAGAAGATAAAATCAAATAGCGCCGACCTTTTCCTATTTGGAAAGCACAGTTGATGAAGACTCCAGCGATCATTGCGTCTATTCTAAGTCGCGGATACTTGGAAAAGGGAAGTCGAGCTTCTATTTCTACAGGGAGCCATATTACTTTGTATATCATCCGACCAAAATCGAGCATTTCAATTCGACCAACGAACTGATAATCAAAGTGTCGCATCGAAAGTATTTTCTACTGCCGAACGCCAAGCTCAGCTGCCCCGATCAGGCCTACAACTCAGATGGCGTGTGGATGGAAAGGAAAAGCGGTCGTAATCGATAACGCGTCGCGGATAGGGGTTAGCTGCAGCGTCTTGTTAGGCCTATTTGGCAACAAGTTTTAGTTCAAGTGTGTTGGTAGGCGACGTCATGGAAAGGAAAGATGAGTCAAGCTGAATAGCCGATTCAGAAATGACATTATTGAATGTAAGTGATCTTAAAGATGGCTTATAACTTATGGATATCTTGCCTGACGGATAAAATGCTCTTACAGCCTCTAGCCCGTTTTGAACGCTAAGTTTAACGGCGACGATTAAGTTGTTAGCGCTTCGAATTGTTAAAACTTTCTCTTCTTTGCCATTTATGAAGGCAACTATCCGATAACTGCTTGTCGCATCCGATGTGAAAGTGAAAAATCTATATCCGTCGTCTTCGGCGACTTGCTGAGACACATATTGAATTGTGAGTGGATCTGTTTTTGCGAAGCTGCTTGCAAATGAAAATGCAGATAACAAGGTGATCAGCGTGTATTGTTTTGTATTCATAATAATGGCCTAACGTCAAGCTCAGCGACCCCGATCAGCCGCACAAACTCTGGTATGATGTTTTTGGAAAGGCCGGTCGGTCGGATGTGGTCGGCACGTCGCGGCTAGGGGTTCGCTGCAGCGCCTGGTTCGGTTCATTTAACGTGCAAATTCTGTCTCCAAAATCTCTCTAAAACGTATATCGTATAATGATCGGAGCCGAGCTTGTGTTCGGCTATGACCGCAGCGATACATGGATAGTGAACTTGCTACGCAGCGTCGATATATAGCGCGTCTGACAATATACCCTGCCAAACTCGATGGTTCGTAGCGATCTATTGCGTGTGAAAGATAAATATAAGCGTTTGGGGGATTTCGAATGTAGTTAAGGTAAGGATTTGCGGCTGCAAAACCATAAATATAGCGGCGAATTAAACTGAAAGGATAGAGTTGCTGAATCGGTCCAAGCGTAGCATGTAAGAGCTTACACACTTCGTTCAGATGCTCGGGAGAAGCCAATACGGTGAGGCCATAAACCGTTGACTCTTGAAGTTGATCGCGCAGATCAGTGAAGATTCTGGCCGCCATTTGATCGGCGAACTTATGGAGCAATCGCATTGAAACCGAACGCCAAGCTCAGCGACCCCGATCAGGCGCACAAGCTCTGGTGTGATGTTTTTGGAGAAGCCGGTCGGTCGGATGAGGTCGGCACTTCGCGGCTAGGGGTTCGCTGCAGCGCCTGGTTCGGCTTTAACGATGAGACGAGGCTTAAGAACCTCACCAGATGGAGTGACAAGGATCAAAAGAATTCCTTTGAATAGTCCTGTTACCGGATCCTTCCGGTGAAAACCGAAATTATACGCAGCCCATGAATCTTCGAAAGTGAAGTTGCGCAAATATGGCATCCATGTTTCTGAAGATGGTCGGAGCTCATACAGTGCCTTTATTGCGAGTTCCTCGGCTGTGCGCGGTGAAATGGCTGGGAAATTCTCACTTCTGTATCTCCATTCAATTCTATCTAGCGATTCGGGTCTAAGGTCAATTTCGTAGGTATCTTCGTCAATCGTGGATGTGATTATGCCAGGTTCTGTTGTCTCGGCGCGTATCGTGCCAGTAAGTGTTACTACGAGGAGGAATGCCGAGATAGGGAATTTCATATAGTTGCCGAACGCCAAGCTCTGCTATCCCGATCAGGCGTGCAAGCTCTGGTGTGATTTGGATAGAAAGAAAATGGGTTCGGACGAAAGTAACGCGTTGCGGCTAGGGATTAGCTGCAGCGCCTTGTTAGGTCTATTTTTCGCGTTCCTCCTCGCCTAACTCTTCTTCCTCCTCAAGTTCCGAGTCGAATTCTTGATAGGGTGTAAGTGTAAATCGTCCAAGAGCTGAGAACATAAAACAAGGACCGCCAATAAAGATCAATGCCATGAGCGAATTCCACGGATTTGAATCACTCCGTCTTGTAGAAATAATAAACGGCTTTCCGGTCAAAAAGGTTTGATCAATGAAATACCACAGACAAAAGAGAAATATGATGAAAGTAACGATTCGAAATAAAACAATACTTGTGCTTTTTTGCGTCCAAAGTCCGATGAGAATTAGAAGTCCCGGAAGTTCAAGGGCACTAATCATCAGTGTCGATTGAAGGGTCCATTCGGAATTGCAAAAGGGAAGTGCGACTAGCGTCAATAAAAGAAATGGTGAAAGCGCCCATTTCACAAATCGGCTGCCTCCGAAAAGCACGTCTCCGTAAACGCTCATTTTCTATGACCTAACGCCAAGCTCAGCGACCCCGATCAGGCGTCCGAGCGTCGGCTATGCGGTGACAGGAAAGGAAGAGCGGTCGAGAAAAGCTGCCGTGCGGCGGCTAGGGGTTCGCTGCAGCGCCTTGTTAGCCGCTCTTTTTTTGAAATGTTGGGACGTGATTAATCACGGAAAATACACTTTGCTTATTTTGTATACCTCAATTGGCTGCAGTAGCCATATTGTGTATTTAGCAAAAACACTTTTCGTGTATGGCTGGTCATAATGTTTTTGGAGGGCGGCGTCATCAACCCATTCCTCGTATAAAAAAAGTGTGCTCGTAAGCTCATCTTGGTGAAGTTCGAATTGTTTGCATCCTTCCTCGCTGCGTGTGACATCGAGGATGCCGATAATAGCCTGCTTGCCTTCAGAAAAGAACTCCGGCCTGAGAACAATCTTGGCAATAACGTATAGGTGTTCGTCGGTCATATTCTATTTTTGGCTAACGTCAAGCTCAGTGACCCCGAACGGGCTCCCGAATTACAGGTTGTGATCCTTGACGGACCGGGGGTGGAATAAAACCGGCGATGGCGCGGCTAGGGGTTCGCTGCAGCGCCTTGTTCGACAGCTTGGATTCAAGAAGTAAGTGCAACATATCTCAAATGTAAAGCTGGTAGTCATTTGCGCTTCATTACAAAGCCCAGGTCATTGGACGCTAGGGGTTTGTGCTGAACCGAAAATGACTGGAGTCCTGTAAAGTGTTGAGCGGGAGGAATCAACAATGTTGCACTTCAAACTTGAAGTCACTCAGTATTTTATTCGA
>JBGTDR010000093.1:0-10559 GCA_041748215.1 Chthoniobacterales bacterium | reverse complement strand
GCCACTTGCTGACGCCGAAAACCCTTCGATCACGCGGCTCGCAGTCGCTCCAAAAAAAGTGCACTCGGACGGCGATCGGAAAAGCGCGCTGAATCATCAGGGCCCCGCGATCAAGGTCAGTATGACCGAAGATGCAACGCTACGGTTTCAGATCACCCGCAAATCCTTCAAGACGCAGACCTTTCGCGTTGAACGCGAAGAGGGGACCAGCCTCACCAGGGTTCCCAAACGCATCCGCAAAAATCTGGAACCCGGGAGCTACCGCATCACCGCCACCGCCACCAACCCCGCCGGCCAGGCCTCCCTCCTCGAACGCGCGACGTTGAGAATCCTTCCCTAACTCGGCCGGAACCCTCAGATCCCGATTGGTTTTTCGCTGACCTTTAACCTGTTGGATCTTGACCGGCGCGGGTCGATTAATGAACTTTAATGCGCCCCAAGCAGGGGGCGCCCAGATCCGCGGAAAGGGTCTAACCCGCCTGTTCAAGCAACACATATTCGAACCGTTTCTTTGCCCGATATTGCGGATTGCGGGCGCAATGAAAGAAAGGGTTCATCATTAACACTCCAGACGGAGACCAGCTCTCCCTGCCGGGGACGGGAAGGCGGAAAAAGCTGCCGATCAATCCGAACCTCGAGCACCTGCAAAAACAGGCCAAGCGGCGGGCGAAGCGAGTTCCCGCGCTTAAGCTCGCTGAAGCCCAGCATCAACTCGCCCGCGAATACGGCTGCAAAAATTGGGCGGAACTCGTCCACGTCGTTAAGACGATGTCGCGGGGAGCGGATCAGCTGACGGATGTGAAAGCCGAAATGCAACCACTGCCGGAAGCTGCGCGTGCTGTCGACGTGGAGGTTATACGGAAGATTCTCCTGGACGGGAGCTTTACACCGCATGACCTCGACAAAGCCCTGGCCCACGCTCTGTGGTATGGGGAAGATGGAACCTGGGAGGAGCGCCGCGTGCTGGCTGATTTGTTGATCGAGCACGGCGCGGATCCGGACGGGCAGTATGGTTCCAACTATGGTCCCATTGTGTTCGGCACGGGAGAATGCCTTCAACCACAGAGCCTGCAATATCTCATCGAAGCTGGGGCTGACGTTACGTTTTCCCGCGTGCCAACGAAATATGGGCCGGTGTGTCTGATGGACACCGTCTTGGGGACTTACGTGCGTGGGCAAAATCCGCGCAAGCATCGCTGTATCGATATTCTGCTCGCCAATAACGCCTACATCCCACCGGAAATCACTCCGCCGATTCTTGCAGTCCACCGCGGCGATGCTCAAGGCCTGGCAAAAACGCTCGATGCCGATCGAGGTCTTGTCTCACGTCGATTTCCCGACATGCCCTACGGCAACATCGAACTCCGTGGTGCCACGCTGCTGCATTGCGCGGTGGAATTCGGCGAGATCGAATGTGTGGAAGAACTTCTGAAGCGGCATGCCGACATCAACGTGAAGGCTGACGTCATCGACGGACTCGGCGGGCAAACTCCGATTTTCCATTCCATCAACACGAATGGCGACGGCGGTTTTTACATGCTCGAATACCTGACAAACCGAGTCGGTCCATCAATCGACATGTCCGTCAGGGCCACCTGGCGCGCCTTGGGTGAGAACCAAACCAAACCCATGACGCCCCTCGAGTATGGCGAAAGCGCCGCCACCGGGGAGACCCGTAAATGGCGGAGCAAGATCAACGAGGAACTCGTTATCCTTCGCGCCCTCGACTACGCCGAGCAAATCAACGCCGCGATTCTGCGCGGAGAAGTCACTGCGGTCTCTGCCCTGCTCGACGAGCACCCCACTTTACTCACGCCTGCCCTTTGGCCGGTCGCGATCTACGAGGCGAAAAGTGCCGTCGTCACCCGGCTATTGCTCGACCGTGGATTGAACCCCAACGAGTGCAGCGCGCCGCGCCTGCCGCTGCACCTCGCGGTATATCAATGCCTCCCCGAGATCGTGGAAATGCTCATCGCCGCAGGGGCCGATGTCAACCGGCGCAACCCGCTCGGCGAAACACCGCTCGACCTGCTCGATGCCTATGAGCCGCGCCCGGAAGGCGATCCCGATTCCACCCGCATCCGCGCCGGGCTTCTCCGCGCCGGGGCCGTCGAGGATATCGACTCGATCATCCGCGGCGGCGACACATCGCATTTGCGGCAAATGCTGGAAACCGATCCCGCGCTTGCGCTTGGGGACCCCGAACTGGGCGGCCCGCTTTTTGTCGCAGCGCGGAGCGCGCGGGTGGAAGCCACACGTCTCCTGATCGAATTCGGGGCGAATCCCAACAAGCTCAACGGCAAGGGAAATACCCCGCTTTGGTTTGCCGCCCATAGCCCGGCCCAGCCTGCCACCGACCGCATCGCGGTTATGACGCTACTACTGGACGCTGGAGCAGACATTCATTGCCGGTGCGAAGACGGTTCGACCGCTCTTCATTTCGCGGCGTGGAGGGGGCCAATCGAGGTGGTCGAATTCCTTTTGTCCCGCGGTGCACGGAGCTGGGTCGTCGATGACAGTGATCAAACGCCGTTGGACTACGCTCGCAAGGGAACCGCGCCGGATCGCGACGCCATCATTCGCATTTTCACGGAAGTGAGAATCCTGGACCCGATTTTCCGTCAGGCCGTAGACGCCATCGACACCGGCAGCGTGGAGATGTTGCGCGACCTGTTGAAGAGGCATCCGAAGCTCGTCCATGAGCGGGCGGAGGAAGAGGGTTGGTTTGCCGGAGTGTATTTCCGTCATCCGACGCTCCTTCATTTCGTGGCCAACAATCCCTACCGACGGAAAACCATGCCGCCCCGGATATTGGAATCAGCCGAGGTGATTCTTGATGCCGGTGCGGACATCCATGCGAAAACCGAAACGGAGGAGGAATGCCGCGTGATCGGGCTGGTCGCTTCGTGCGAGCCGGCACGCAGGGATGGAGTTCAGATTCCGCTGATTGAGTTGCTTGTGAGCCGCGGCGCCGATCCTTCCACCGGGCTCGATCCAGCCATCATCCACGGGGAAATGGAGGCCGTCCGGGCGCTGTTGCGACTTGGTGCAAAGCACACGCTCATGTCGGCCTCTGCGATGGGAGATGGGGAGGCCCTGGCCCATCACCTGGCGCTGGCGCCGACGGAAACAAGCCGATTTAACGCGCTTTTCGCGGCGGCCCGATTCGGCCGAATCACTTCTGTCGAGAAGCTGCTCGATTCTGGAATTTCCGTGGACTCGCCAAATGAAGCTCATCCGTACGCGCCCACCGTGCTCCACCAGGCTGCATGGTTCGGCCAACGAGAACTTGCCGGGTGGCTTCTCGAAAACGGAGCTGATCCAACGATTCGCGACCGGCAGTTCAGCGGCACTCCCGCGGGCTGGGCCAGCCACGGTGGTCACCCCACCCTTGCCAAATTCCTGGAGGACGCTGAGCAACGATTCACGGACCGACCTCGCTTGCACTGA
Source organism: Chthoniobacterales bacterium (assembly GCA_041748215.1). Lineage (GTDB taxonomy): Bacteria > Verrucomicrobiota > Verrucomicrobiia > Chthoniobacterales > JAATET01 > JBGTDR01. Next base: position 7,109 of record JBGTDR010000093.1, on the reverse strand, counting down.
AAGCAATCCTGCTTCTGCGTCACTCACTGATCCGAGCATGCGGTAAGCGAGTCCCATCAGCACATCGCGATGGGACTCGAACTCCGCAACCTGCAAATCGGGATCAGACATCAGTTTAAAGCGGGAAACGAAAAGCAGCTCTGCGCGTGACCGAAAGCGCGTTTCAAGGTCGGGTAAATCCCCGTGGCGATGATATTGACCGCGAGTTCGGCCACGATTTCCCGGCCCCAGCGTTTCTGCAACCGGGGCAGCAAATCCGGATCCAGCTCCTCGTTGCGGGTCACGCCCCGGGCGTAGTCGTGCAGGTCGCGCTGTTCGGCATTTAATCCGTTGCCGCCGCGCAGTGCACATTGAATGACGTCCTCCGAGACACCGGCTTCGCGGGCCATTTTCAGGTTCAGCTCCGTGCACGGGCCGCAATCCCGCGCGCGCATCGCGGCGATCTTGACGATAAAAACCGCCTCCGCCGGGGACGCCTTTGCCACGCGCGCCATTGGCATGGCGGCCTCGAACGCCCGGAATGCGCCCGGTGAGCTGTCCATCAATTCCTCGAGGAAGCTGATATCATAACCGTAGTGGCGGCCGAATTCCTGAATCATCCGGCGGGAGGCCGCCAGAGGGTCGTTGGTAAGAGTATTCATACAATACCAAGGACGAGTGGAGCTGCGAAAGTGTGACTGAGATTTGGATGTGCTGCCCGGAGTGTTGATTGCCTACCCGGTCGCCCTTCTCAAAGAAGTGCAGAAGCTCAACCTCCCCTCCGCCTTATCTGCGGTGCCGATCGTGTCCATCCTTCATCGAAGGAGCGTCGCGAATTGAGAAGGATCGACCGCGGGGGCGACCGTTTTTTGGAACGATTCCGTAAAACAAATGGCGGTTCCATCCAACCAGGTTTTTGGTCGAATGTGTGCCGCGTGCCGCCTACGTTTCGACGCATGGAGTCCGAGTTCCTGCCCGTCACCGAGACGAGGGCACCGATCGTCCATCCGCCCGGCGGAGGAAAGGCGGTCGGCGTGCTCGGTTACACTACGACGTTCAAGGTGATGAGCGAACAGACCGGCGGTGCCTACGCGATCCTCGAGCAAATCATTCCGCCACATCACGGCCCGCCGCTCCACGTTCACAAGCACGAAACGGAAATTTTTTACGTGCTCGAAGGGGAGTTCGAAATTCGAGTCGGTGATGAAACGATCGCCGCTGGCGTCGGCGCGATTGCGGCGTGCCCGCGCGACATTCCGCACACGTTCCGGAACGTCGGATCCACCCCCGGCAGGCTCCTGCTCACGGTGATTCCGGGCCGCTTTTCGAACTATTTCGCCGAGGTCGATTCCATTCCGGATCGCAACCGCGAGACGATCATCGCCCTCTGCGCGAAATACGAGGTCGAGATTCTCGAGTGACGCGACGTCGCGTTCGCCGCCTCAGTTTTCAGCAGGAATCGCCGGTGTCCATCGCAGCCATTCGCGGCGCGGGGTGGCGTGGAGTTCGAACTCGTGGCCGTTCTGGACGGCGGCGCCCATTTCGTCATTGCCGGGTGTCGCGAAGGCGAGTCCGCCGCGGGCGAGCGATTCCAGCGAAGAGGTTTGCACTTTGAGCCCGAGAAATCCGAGCGAGACCTTCACGCCGCCGGCATCCCAAAATTTTGTGTTCTCGCGAACGAGCCCGGCGTGCGCGGGATCGATGACGACGCTCAGTCCGACGCCACGACCGCTGTTGAGCAGGATCTTGCGTCCGACCTTTCCGACGACGAGTCCGCGATACGTCACGGGCGCGTCGACGCCAATGTTCGTTTGCGCGGCCGTCACCACGATTTCGAGTCCGCGTTCTTCCGCTTCCTCGAATTCCGCGACGACCGGCGTGACGCCGTTGAAGTGGTCGATCAATTGACCGCTCTCGGCCGGCACGCATTCGATATAGACTCCGCTCACGACCGTCTCGACGCCCGACACACCCTCGAGCGAAACGTCGAGTCTTACGATCGCGAAGTCCGAGCCCTCGCGGCGCAGGAAGTCGCAGCCTTCGTTCAGTCGGACCACCGCCTCGACGCGACCATTCTTCGTGCCCACGGATTCCACGAGTCCCACAGGCAGGCCGAGGTAACGAACTTCCGTGCGACCCGCCAGCAGGCCCTGGCCATTATCGAAAGCGATCCGAATCGGTGGTGAAATCGCGCGGGCGGCGACTTCCGTTTCGAACAACTCGAACGTCGATCCGCTCTCCGCCGATCCTTCCCGCGCGCCGAACGTCTCGAAAGCCACGCCGCCTTGCACGAGCGCCTGGAGACCGGCGACATCGATGTTCAGCAAGCCCGGACCGGCCTCGATCTCGACGCCCGAGACCCGCCAGAAACGCGCGTTGAGCGACACGGCGGCGGCGAATTCCTTCCGGACCACGATCTCGAGCAAGGGATCGTTGCTCGCATCAAGCGATTTCGATTTCACCCGACCCGCAACGAGTCCGCGATACAGCACCGGCGCGCCTTCGCCGACGGGCGGAAGGGATTTCGCCCGCAGCGTGAGATGAAGACCTTCGCGCTCCGCCTGCGCGGTCAGCAAACCTTCGTCCGAGAGCGTGAGCCCCTCGAAGCGGTCCACGATCTCGCCGCCGGTGCCGGGCTCGCAGTCGATATAAACCCCGCTGAGAATTGTCTCGAGTCCGGACACGCCCTCCATCGAGATGCGGGGTCGCACGAGCGTGAAGGCGGCGCCGGCGGAGTGCAGATGCTCAAACCCGGGTTGGAAGCGTGCGACGGCGGTGACGGTTTCGTCCGCCGTGTTCAACGTGACCGTCTCGACGAAGCCCACGGGCACTCCGAGATGACGGACCTCGGTCTCTCCCGCGCGAAGGCCCTGGCCATTTCGAAACACGATGTGCACCGGTGCGCCGGTCGAGCGCGCGGCGACGTCATCGGGATAGAGCGTGAACTCCGCTTCGTCCGACACCACGGCACCGGGTTCGCCGAAAACATCAAACTCCACGCCGCCAAGAAGAATGGCCTTGAGCCCGAGCATATCGAGTTTCACGCCGCTTGGGCTGACGCGAATCGACGTGGCCGAGACCGGCCAGAATCGCGCGTTGGCTGTCACCGTCTGCGCGAATTCTTTCTCCACCATCGCACGCAGGTAGGGTTCGCCAGCCTTGTCGAGCACCTTGTCCTCGACCATACCGACCTGCACGCCTCGATAGAAAAGCGGCGAGCCACGGTCAAGGAATGGGATGCTTGACGCGCGCAGGTGCAGCACCAGCGCCGGAGATTCGAGCGGCGTGAGCGGCGCGCGATCAACGCCGATGAAGTGCAGCGCGGGCGGGCCGCCGCCCATGCGGGCCTGCAGGGAATTCCCCTGGATCAACGACTCGAGCCCGGAAGTCTCTCCGATGCCCACGACCGGCTGTTCGATCCAAAAAATCGATCCTTCACGGGCAAGCTCCGCCGCAAAATTCTGGAGCCGTACGGCGAGAACGACCTGGTCGAGATCCTTGTCCAGGCGCGCAGCGGTGACCGTTCCGACCGTTACTCCACGATAAACGAGCGGCGTCTTGCCGGCCTGAATACCGGGCGCCGTCTGAAACACGATCTCGATCTCGGGGCCTTTCGATTTCCAGTTCGACCAGAAAAGCCAGCCCGTGGCGGCGGCGGCGAGGATGGGAAAAATCCACGCCCACGAGATGCGCACGCCGGGATGGCTCACGACCTTGCCGTGATCGACCGGTTCGTTGTCCGGATGGGAATCGCTCATGCCGCCATGCGTTCATTGATCTGCCAGATCAGGCGGGGTTTGTAACTCTCCGAAGCGAAGAGCGTGCATACGAGGACCGCTGCGAAGAACAGCGCACCCGGCTCGGTCTGCACGCTCGCGAGCACACCGAGCTGTCCCACGGCCACGAGGATCGAGAGCAGGAACACGTCCACCATCGACCAGCTCCCGATTTTGTGAACCGCGCGCAACAACGCCCCGCGCTGCCGCTGCCACGCCGGACTTCCCTGCATGAGGAGCAGCCAGCTCAGGCACGCGAGTTTGCAAAATGGAACGATGATGCTCGCGAGGAAGACGATACCTGCCACCGGCCACAGCCCTGAGTCGTAAAGCTCCTGCACACCACCGAGCACCGTGAGCGGCTCGACGTCGCCCACGACGGTCATCGTCATGACGGGCAGCACATTCGCAGGCACGTAAAGAATCAGACCGGTGATCACGAGCGCGCGCGCGGTCTGCAGCCGGAGAATGTCGGTGATCGCGCGATTGTTCATGCGATTTCCTCCAGCCGTTTCTCAACGATCACGGGGTTGAAAAACTGCACGGTGAGCAGCGAAGCGAGCGAGAGAGCGACGACCCAAAGGGCGCCGCGTTGCCAGGCGACAACGCCGAGCATATCGAGTTTCACGACCGCCACGACGGTAGCGACGGCATAGACCGGCACGAGGTTCCACGATTCCATCACCTCCGCAATTTTCATCGCGCGGCGCAGTCCCGGCCAGCGTCGCGCAAGGCAGCACGCCGCCAGCACATACCACGCCGCCGCAAGATGGAGAGCAGGACCGGCGATGCCCGCGAAGAAAACCAGCGTCGCGACCGGCCAGTAGCCTTGCACAAACAATCCGATAATCCCCGTCGCGATAAGGTTCGATTGCGTGTTGCCTGCGACGTCGAAGGTCAGGATCGGATTCACGTTCGCAAGGACAAGAAGGATCAGCCCGGCCGTCGCCATGGCCCAGGCCGGTTGCAGCGAACGCATCCCCGAGGCGCGTCGCACGAACACGCCGCATCGTCCGCACTGCAACGCTGACCGCGGCGGCAACTCCCGATCAAGGCATGCCGCCTCGCACTCCGGACACGTGATCCATTTCGACGACGCGTCGATGGGGTGGGTGAAATTCATTCGGGTTCCATCATCGGCAAATCCCCGATAGCTGAATGCCTCCAGGAGTCGAAGTTCAAATATTTCTTCGGCGGGCGAACACCTCTGCCTTCCACGACGCCCTGATGCCCTCTCCGCGCTACGTTGCCGGAGGCTCCACGGCCAGCACCGCTTTTCTTCGTTTCCCCGCTGAGCCGAGAAAGATTGCGATGGCGGCCCAGATGAGTCCGAATGCCAGCGCGTGTCGCGACGTGAACGGTTCGCGATAAAGAAGGATTCCAACGAGAAGCTGGAGGGTGGGCGCGAGGTATTGAAGAAAGCCCATCGTCGAGAGAGGCAAAAGCTTTGCGGCGGCATTAAACCAAAGCAACGGGATCGCCGTGATGATTCCGGAACTGAGGAAGAGCAACGTCATTCCCAGTGAGCCCGGGAAATGCGCCGTTCCCTGCGAGGCGAGCACCCCGAGCAGGATGGCGGCCGCCGGCGTGATCAATGCCGTTTCCATGAACAATCCTGGCAGGGGATGGACCGGCACCATTTTTCGGATCAGGCCGTAGAGGCCGAAGCTGAAAGCGAGCCCGAGCGCGATCCACGGAATGGAGCCGAGATGCCATCCAAAAACAAGCACACCCGCGACGGCGAGCGTCACGGCCGCTGCTTGCGTCCGGCTCAATCGCTCGCGTAACACGACGCAACCGAGCAGCACGCTGAAAAGCGGATTGATAAAATAGCCGAGGCTGGATTCGACGATGCGACCCGTATTCACGGCCATTACGAAGAGGCCCCAGTTCACGCTGAGCAGGAGCGCGGTGACGCAAAGGATGCCAAGCAGTCGTGGAGCCCGAACGATCCGCACGCACTCGCGAATCCCGCCGCGCGAGGCAACGAGCAGGCCAAGGAAAACGCATGACCAGATCAGCCGGTGCGCGATGATTTCCAGCGGAGGCGTCGATCCGAATTCCTTCCAATAGACGGGAATGATCCCCCACGCTCCGTAGGAAAGCAGCGCGTAGAGAACACCACGGCGGGTCTCGGAATTCATGGGCGACGGTCAATCCTCCGCCTTCTCACCGGCCGGGCACATCTTGACGAGTTTGGGTTGGAATTGGCCGAGGACGTCGACCAGATCGGTCTGCGCGGCCATGACGGCGTGGATGTCCTTGTAAACTCCGGGCACTTCGTCGAGGCCGGCGGAGATCAGCTCAACTCCGCGCTCGGCAAGCAATTTTTTCGTCGCGCTCCACGTGAAACTTTGCAGTGCCTTCGTGCGGCTCATCGCCCGGCCCGCACCGTGCGACGCGCTGTGGAGCGACTCGGGCTGCCCCTTGCCGCGCACAACGAATCCCGGCGTCGCCATCGATCCGGGAATCACCCCCAGCACGCCCACACCCGCGGGCGTCGCGCCCTTCCGATGCACGATGATCTCACGCGTTTCGCCGTTGATCACATGACGTTCCTTCCACGCGAAATTATGGTGGTTTTCGATGTCGAGAATCGGATCTGCGCCCAGCTTCTTCGCGATGTGTTTGTGAATGAGCGCGTGATTTGCGGCGGCGTAGCGTCCCATCAAATTCATCGCGGCCCAGTATTCCTGACCGTCCGCGTCGTCGAGCGAGAGCCACGCGAGGTGTTTGAGTTCCTTCGGCAGCGATTCGTGCCGCGTCATCGCGCGTTTGCTGTATTCGGCGCAAACCTGCGCGCCCGTTCCCCGCGATCCCGAGTGGCTCAGGAGCGCGACGTAAGCTCCCGGCGCAATGCCGAGACCGTCCGTGGTTGCGGTGAACTCGCCAAACTCGACGAAGTGATTTCCGCTGCCGCTCGTGCCGAGCTGCGCCCAGGCCTTGTCGCGCAGGCGTTTCGTCACGGGCGACACTGTCCAATCCTCGTCCATCACGTCGTGATCCCGGCGCGACTTGAATTCGCAGCCCATTCCAAATCGCGTTTCGCTTTCGAGGATGTTCGCAAGCCGATCGCGCTGGCCGCCAATCGTGCTGGCCTTGCGCTCGTAAACGGTGAGTTTCATGCGGCACGCGATGTCGACGCCGACGGCGTAGGGAATGACGGCGTTCTCCGTCGCGAGCACGCCGCCGATGGGCAGACCGTAGCCGATGTGGGCGTCGGGCATCAGCGCGCCCTGGACGGCGATCGGCAGGCGCACGGAATGGCGCATCTGGTCGAGCGCACCCTCTTCCAGCCCCTCGCCCCAGACCCGGTACGGCGCGGGCTCGGCACGTTCTTCGAATTTCAGGATT
>JBGTDR010000092.1:0-3728 GCA_041748215.1 Chthoniobacterales bacterium | reverse complement strand
ATCGAATCCGAGGGGAACTACACCCGCGTTCGCCTGGAAGATGGGTCGGCTGTTTTCATGCGGCGCACCCTTACGGAATGGCAGAAGCTCCTGCCGACCGAACATTTCCTGCGGGTGGGGCGGTCGTTCCTCGTTCGGCTGACGGCAGTCACTGAACTGTCCGTCGTGAACCGCGACGAAGCCGCGATCCGGATCGATGGTTTTTCCGCACCCATGAGTTTGACGAGACGGGAATCCGCCAATCTCCGCAAGGCATTGCGGGAATCAAATCGAATGTGACGAGCGGGCAATGAGTCTGCGGGCGGTCACATAATCGGACACGCCCGTCACTGTGCGGATGCGCTCAGAATCAATATCCGCACGGTAGCGCCGGTTTTTCCGGTGCAAATGAGACGACTGAATCTGATCGGGACGCAGGTCCGCAAACTCCGCTATCAACGCAATTGGTCGCAGAATGATCTGGCGATCAAATTGCAAATCCTCGGGATGGAGGATGCCACGCGCGGCAAGGTTTCCAAGATCGAGGCCCGGCTAGTGTGGGTGTCGGACGATGACATTCTCTATCTCGCCCGGGCATTGCGCGTTGGTCTCGCGGACCTTTATCCCGAGACGCTTCCCGGGGCGTCCGATCTTTACGGCGCGATCTGTCAATCGAAGGCCTCGCGATTTGGGGCAATTTTCCTCGGGTCATTGAGTTGCTCCCAAACGGGAGCGGGGGTCCTCGAAATTGCGTTCAGCATCGCAACCCTATGAACGCAATATTCGCTCAAGCATCCCTTGACGGAGCCATGTCCGAAGGTCTCGGAATCATCGCCCGTTTTCTTTTCATCGTTGCCGTTGTCGTCATCGCGCACGGCGGCTGGCAGGTCCGCAGTGGCAACGCCGACATGGGCAAAATGTCCATCGTCGGCGGTTTGCTTCTCGGTCTCGCCGTCGTGATCGCCGAGGCCCTTTTCTCCGCGGGTGGACTTCCCACGATCACCATCTCGCGATGAGCAAGTCCCTCGTGCCAACTCACGCGGGCGACGACAGTGACGGCCGGATCTGGGGAATCGAAGGCGTGAACATCGTCTTCATCCTCGTCGCGCTGCTCCTTGGCATCGGCCTCGCGTTGATGCTCTCGCGGCAACATTCCCCGGCGCTCAGCGCCGGGGTCGGGGCGCTACCCGTCCTGCTCACCGCCGTTTACATCGGGCTGCTTCGCCAGGGCAAACCGAAGGCGTTCGACACCGATCTAATCGACACGCTCGCCACCGGGACCGGCTGGATGCCGCCCGACCGGCAACAACCCCATCCGCTCCATCGCCATGCAAGCACCTAACGGCTGGATTTCACACGACCTTGTTGTCTGGAACGACCTCGATCGCCGGGGATTCGTCACGAAAGGATTTGCGCTCGATATGCCGGATCTGCGGCACGGGAGCGAACAGGCGCTTGATGCGTTCTACGCCTCGGTCCGGCAGTTCCTTCACACACTCGATGAATCCACCCGGGCGCAGATTCGCTGGTCGGTTGATTCCGATTACCGCGAGGAATTGATGGCCTACAAGACGGTCACCGATGAACGGTGCGAGCCGGATTCGTGGGCGGCGATCTCGCGGAACGAGCGGTTCAACCGTTACTGGCGGTCCATGCAAGCCGGGCAGCTCCGTCGGGAACGTCTCGTTCTGTTTCTTTCGAAACGCATCACCGTCAATCCTCCCGCCGGCGCAAACCGGCAACTCCTCGACGAACACCATCGGCGGGTGCTCGCGCAGTATGCGGAATCGTTCGCCCAGCACGGGCGGGTGGCCGCGTCGTTGCTCGAGCCGCACGGCGGCCGCGTCACCGCGATGAGCACGGCGGATTTGTTCCGGTATTACGCGACGTTCTTCAATCCGTCTTACCTCCGCCGGGAAGGCTACGATCCGATCGGACAGTTCCGCGAAGACGAAACGATCCATCAAAACTGCTGGCACCAGGGTGTTCAGGCCGGGCGCACGTTCGGGTTTTTCGCGGACGGATTTTTCCACAATCTCGTGATCCTCAAACGCCGGCCGCAGCGCACGCGGCGGGGGATTTTCTGGGCGCTCACGTCGCTGCCGTTTCTCGACTACGCGATCACGGTGAACCTTTACCCGCAGAATGTCCGGCGCGAGATCGCGCGTGCGGAACGCTCGCTGGAGCGGGTGAGGGGAGATTACGCTGCCGAGCGCAAACAATCGCTCCTGACCTCGAAGGACGTGAAGGAGCAGCGCATCAAGGGCCTCGCCCAGGGAGACGTGATGCCGTTCCTTTACGATTATGTCGTCCACGTTTGGGACGCCACTGAGGACGGGCTAATTTCCAAAACGCGGCAGATCGAAACGGCGTTCGGGCAAATGGAGGACGCGCAATGCTGGACGTCGAACATCTCGTCCGCCGCCACCACGAAGAACGTCTGGTTTCAGACCTGGCCAGGCTGGCTCTGGGGTAAATACACGCACCACGCCGACAGCGGTCTCGACGAATGGCTCGCCGACATGCTGCCGTTTTCTTCAACGTTCACGGGTCATCTCGACGGCGCGGAGGCGCTCTACGACGGCGCGAATCGCAACCTGATCGGTGTCCGGAATTTCATCTCCGGCACTCCGCAACTCGCCGTGCTCCTCGGCATGACGCGCGCGGGCAAGTCCGCGTTCATGTGTGATCTGCTTTCGCAGACGGATCCGTATTACGACTTCACGCTGATCGTGGAGGAGGGCCTGTCCTACGGCATTTGGACCGAGGCGCAGGGTGCCCGTCCCATCGTCGTGCAGCCCGACGGCGACCTGTGTCTGAACTACCTCGACACCCAGGGCGCGCCGCTGACGAACCTGCAAATCACCACCGCCGCTGCGCTTGTCGCGAAGATGGCCGGACATCCCGCGGACGAAGATCGCCGTAATCTCCGGCTCGCCCAGATCACGCAATACGTCGAACAACTGTATTCCGACACGTTTGACGGCTGGGTTGCGGAAGACGGCTCAAGACTCGATTTGGTGGCGCGTCACGCGATGGCAGCGATCGCGTTCAAGGCGGCCCATCTGCCGGTGTCCGCGACGTTTTTGGAGGCGTGGACCGAGCTGCGTTTTGCGACCTGCGAGGATGAGCGCAAGGCGTTGATCGCCCAACCTTCAGCCGGAGACGTTTCACGATTCCTGAATTCACCGGACACGGAACGTTACGTGCGCAACGCTGCGTTCGCGTTCTTCCGGCCGGAGGACTACCCGACGCACGACATGCTCCAGCAAATGATGCTGGTCGCGCCGTTCCCGGAGCACGACCGCGCGGAGATCAATCACCTCGCTACGTTGCTCGCGCCCTGGAACGAACAGCGGCTCGTGTGCGGACACTCGACGTTATCGCTCACCGGGCGGGTTGCGCATTTCGACCTGACTTACATCCCGGAATCGAACCGGCAATTGAAAGAGCTGGCCGGCTTCCTCATCGCAAACTACGGCCGCCAGCACATCATCACTCTGCCGCGCGGCCAGCGAAAACGTGTCATTTTCGAAGAGGTGGCTCGCACGCTCGACATCCCGGGCGGCGAACAACTTGTCAGCGAGTTCTACGCGCAGCTTTCGAAGTTCTCGACCTGGATCATTTCGATCGTCCAGCAATACAGCCGGTTTCAACGTTCGGGCATTCGTCCCATCGTTTTTGGCAACGCGAAGCAGTTTTTCTTCACACGCATGAATGACCGCCGGGACATCGAGGATGTCGCGCGG
>JBGTDR010000091.1:0-5692 GCA_041748215.1 Chthoniobacterales bacterium | reverse complement strand
CCACGCTGCCAACGCGCAGCCCGGTGCGCACGATGCTGCGGGTGCCGCGCCGCTCGGGTGTCGCCGGCCAATCGAAAAACGTGAGGTCACTGCCGGGCGACGCGAGGCCATCGGCGTAAAAAAGATGGTAAGCGGACACGTCGTCCTGATTGACCGTTTTTTTGACCAAACGCATTCCCAGCACGCGCGTGTAGAAATCAAGATTGGCCACGGCGTGGGCCGTGACGGCGGTGAGGTGGTGGATGCCGTGAAGTTGCATGGTTCAGTGGGAAAAATGAGTGGCCAGCCAGCGGGCGGCGTTGGTGATTTCGGGAGCGTGGAGTTCGTGGCCGCCTTCGGTCCATTCGAGCGTCACCTCTGCGCCGGCCGCCCGCAGCGCCGATGCGAGGGCTTCGGTCCCAGCGGATGGAATCATGGCATCATGCCGCCCGGCGGCGAGAAGTACCGGGACATTTGCGAGATTGGGTTTGAGCGGTGGCTCAAGTGGCAGCATGGCGCGGAGAAGCACCCCGCCCGCCAGCACTTCCGGACGAAGCAGAAAAAGACTGGCGGCAATGTTGGCACCGTTGGAATAACCAACCGCGACAATCGGACGATCATTCAGCTCGTATGTCTGTCGCGCTGCGCTGACGAATTCGGCGAGTTCGTGCGTGCGCACGATCAGGTCCGGGATGTCGAATACCCCCGCCGCGAGTCGCCGGAAAAAGCGCGGCATGCCATTTTCCAGCACATTGCCACGCGGACTCAGCAACGCGGCCTTGGGTAAAAGCGATTGTCCCAAATCAAGCAGATCGTCTTCGTTGCCGCCCGTGCCGTGCAAAAGCAGCAGGACCGGCCCACTGCCCGGGGTGAATCGGTGAATCATGGTATCAACGCCCATGCGATGATTATGTAGCATTCGCGGAAAGGATTCAATTTGAGCCGACGGTCCGGAGGAAGATCACTCAAAAAAAGAAGAAAAAAATTGTTGCACTGCGGATCGAATTGCCTACTTTCGCACTTGTTCTGGGGGGAACAGCAGGCCGTCGTGGCATTCGTCGCGACGGCCTGTATTTTTTTGACCGGGTTTTGCCTGATCCCGAGGCATTCTGGGTGGCGCGTTCCCTTCGACTGTGCCACCTTCCCCGCAACCAATTTCAAAATCATGAAACAGACGATCGCCAAAAAGACCTGGACGACACCCCGAATTAAAGACGTGCCGATTTATTTCGAAGTCTCGCTCTACGCTGCCGCCCGCTAATCGGCGCGGATTCTCCACCCGGCATCGACCGGCGTTGGAATTTTGATAATGTTGGTCCGCGTTCTCGGCACGGCGGCTGGGGGAGGATTTCCTCAATGGAACTGCGGTTGTCCGGGCTGCGGCTCGGCTCGCCAGAATCCGGATACGGTTCCCGGCCGCCTGCAGAGCGGAATGGCGGTTTCATCCGATGGCTCGCATTGGATGCTGGTCAACGCATCGCCGGATATCACGCGGCAAATCGAGTTGTTCCTCCGGCCGGATTTACCCGCCGTGACGTTGCGCCATTCTCCGATCGGGCGCATTTTTCTGACCAACGCCGACCTCGATCATGTGCTCGGTTTGTTTCAGCTGCGAGAGGGAGGCGGGCTTGATCTCACCGCGCCGTCGGCGGTTCGTGCGAGTGTGCAGGAGGGACTGAATTTTGATCGCGTGCTTGGTGCTTACGCTTCGGTCGAGTGGCGCGAGGCGCCGGAGGACTGGGCGGCAACAGGGAACGGCGCCCTCGACGTGAAAGCTGTGCCGCTGGACGGCACGGATTCACCGCGGTATTGGGTGCCGGATCGCGTCGGATTGGTCCAGGCGGTGGGTTATCTTTTTCGCGACCGCATCACGGGACGAACGGTGGGAATTTTCCCCGACGTGGCGAAGATGACGCCTGATCTGCACGCAACCCTCGAATCCTGCGACCTGGTGTTTTTTGACGGCACGTTCTGGACAAACGACGAGATGGTGCGACTCGGCCTGACGGATCGCGACGCGGCGGCGATGGGTCATCTGCCGATCAGCGGGCCGGGCGGGAGTCTGGAGAAACTGCGTGCACTCGATTCTGCGCGGTGCGTGTACTTGCACATCAATAATACCAACCCGATCCTGGATCCATCGTCTCCGGAGCGTCGGGAACTCAATGCCGCCGGTGTCGAGGTCGCCGAGGACGGAGCGCGCTTCGAATTATGAAAACCCGCGAAGAATTTGTCGCCGCGTTGCGCGAGGTGGGCGTTGGGCGGTACCACCATTTGCATCCGTTTCACGTGCGCATGAACCGGGGGGAACTTTCGCCCGACGAGATCCGGCGCTGGGTGGCGAATCGCTATTGTTATCAGCGCGCAATTCCGCTGAAGGATGCCGCCATCATGAGCAACTGTCCGGTGCGGGACGTGCGGCGCGTGTGGATTCATCGCATCATCGATCACGACGGACGAGAGGGCACGGAAGGCGGAATCGAAGCGTGGCTGCGGCTGGCGGAGGGCTGCGGCATGGACCGTCAGGCCGTGATCCAAGGTGCCGGCATCGTTCCGGCGGTGCGTTTCGCGGTGGATGCCTACGTCAACTTCACCCGCGCCGAACCGTGGCCGGTCGCGATTGCGTCCTCACTCACGGAGCTGTTCGCGCCCGACCTCATGGCTGAGCGCCTGGCGGCATTTCGCAAACATTACACGTGGGTCGCAGACTGGGCGTTTGATTATTTTCAAAGCCGGGTCACTCAGGCTCGAATCGACTCTGAGGAGGGTCTGGAGTTCACCGTGCGCTACTGCAACACGCCGGAACTTCAGTCCCGCGCCATCGCGGCCCTGCATTTTAAGTGCGACGTGCTCTGGAGCATCCTCGACGGCATTGAGCGGGGCGGGACGAAGGAATGAACGGCCCGACCCGAATCGCGCTGGTATCCCACGCCCGTCGCGGCATTGATCGCATCACGGGCACGGCGCAATTGCTGTATCCCGAAGGCGTGTTGGAATTGAGCGAAACCGCGGACGCGGTGGTCACCCGCCTCGACGGCACACGCACGATCAACGTGCTGATTGACGAACTGGCCGCGGAATACGAGGCGGATCGCGAAATCATCCGCCCGGACGTGGATGCCCTGCTCGCCGATCTCGATGACCGCGGGCTGTTGAAGGTTTCCGGAGAAACGCAATGACTCCGCGCCCGTACGGATTGCTGGCGGAACTCACGCACCGCTGTCCGCTGCACTGCCCGTATTGCTCGAATCCGCTGGAACTCGCCCGCCGTGAGGAGGAGATGCCGGTGACCGTCTGGTCTCGAGTGCTGCGCGAGGCGGCGGCGCTCGGGGTTTTGCAGGTGGGATTTTCCGGTGGGGAGCCGTTGCTTTACCCCGGACTTTCCGACCTCGTGCGCACCGCTCGGGAGGAGGGATTGTATTCCAATCTGATCACGAGTGCGGTGGGCCTCACTCCGGATCGTGCCCGTGATCTGGCCGCGTGCGGACTGGATACGATCCAGATCAGCTTTCAAGCTGAAGAAGCGGGGCTCGCCGATGACATTGCGGGTGCGCGCACCCACGCGTCAAAACTCGCCGGAGCGCGTACGGCGACCGAGGCTGGGCTGCCGCTGGGCATCAATATCGTTCTGCACCGCCGCAACATCGACCAGCTTGCTGATCTGATCCGGTTCGCGGAATCGCTGGGAGCCGTGCGCCTCGAGCTCGCCAACGTGCAATTTTATGGCTGGGCATTTCAAAACCGCTCCGCCTTGCTGCCAACGCTCGCCCAGGTCCAGACGGCCGACGCCATTGCCCTGCAGGAAGGACATCGCCTGCGCGGCCGCATGCAAATTGCCTACGTGCTGCCCGATTATTACGAACGTCGGCCCAAACCGTGTCTGCACGGCTGGGGCATGCGCGCGCTCACCGTTGATCCGCGCGGCGACGTTCTTCCGTGCCAGGCGGCCCGCGCCATTCCGGAGTTGACTTTCGCCAACGTGCAAAGCGCTTCACTCGAAGACATCTGGCGGGACAGCGAAGCTTTCAATCGTTTCCGAGGCACCGAGTGGCTGCCGGAGCCGTGCGCAACCTGCGAATTTCGCGAGATCGATTTTGGTGGCTGCCGCTGCCAGGCCGCGCTGCTCACCGGTGATGCCGCGCGTACGGATCCGGTTTGCGAGTTTTCGCCTGACCGCCCCCTCGTCGATGCCATTCTCGGGATGCCCGATCCCGATCCGGCCTGGGTTTATCGTGGCTGAATGATTGTTGGCCGCGCGATCAGTGCGTTAGGCCGCGGCGAACGGCGATGGAGGCCGCCTCCGTTCGATTGCTCACGCCAAGCTTCATGAAGATGCGGCGGAGGTGAACTTTGATTGTGTTCTCGGCCGCACCGGTGTGTGTGCAGATTTCCTTGTTGGAAAGTCCCCGCCCAAGATAGCCGAGCACATCGAGCTCCCGCGGTGTGAGGTCGCGTTGATTGAGTCGCGATTTCAGGGCGGGTGAAAAACTTTTCAGAAGCACGTTTTCGCCGTCCATCACGCGCTGGAGCGTGCCAAGGATTTCCTCGCCGCGTGCTGTCTTGAGCAAAAACGCGCGGGCACCCGCGCGACTCGCAGCGACCTGGTCGTCTTCGCCCGCAAACGCGCTCAGGACGACAGCGTAAGTCTCCCAACGCACTCCCTGCACCGCGTCGAGCAACGTCACTCCGTCGCCGTCCGGTAATCTCAAATCCGCGATGACAAGTTGAGGACGATGGAGCTCGAGAGCTGTCAGCGCCTGCGCAATCGTTTCGCATTCGGCGATCACTTCGTATTCCGGCCGGCTGTTCAGCAGCGACACCAGGCCATCCCTCACGAAAGGATGATCCTCAACAATCAACACTCGAACTTTCGACTCCTCAGAATTCATGCGCCTGACAATATCATTTTGGTAAAATCCCACCATAGGAAAGACGCCCCAATTCTCTCAGGGCCGACCGGAGGACTCAGGTTCGCGGGCATGAAACCCGCAAAGTCGTGCCAAATTTTCCGGTGCGCCACCGGACCGTCCCCCGGACGGCGGCCGCCCGTTCCCGGATGTGAAGTAATCCGGCACCGCCCGTGCGCGATTCGAGAGATTTTGGCAGTCCCCGTCCGTCGTCCTCGATGCGCAAGACCACCCGCCCGCCCGCCCGCTCGAGCACAATGCGAATTGTGCGGGCCCCGGCATGCCGTACGACGTTGCGAACCGCTTCGGACGCAATCGCCGAAGAGATTGATCTCGACGGCGGACGCCAGTTCGCTGCTGCCAAGGCGCTCGGTGAATGACACGTCAAGGCCACTGCTGGCGCGTGTGTCCGCCGCCAGCGCAGCGAGGGCTTCCGGCAGCGTGTGGTCCTGAAGAAATTCCGGTCTCAGCAGAAGGAGCGTGCGGCGCACCTGCTCGACGCTTCGCAACGCGTGTTCGCGGATGCGTTCCAGGCCCGTGGCCAGATCGACCGGGAGGTCCGTGTGTTGGGCCCGCATCACTTCCACCTGCAGGGTGATGCCGCTGAGCGCCTGGGCAAATAGGTCGTGCAGGTCACGGGCAATCCGATTGCGCTCCTCGGCGAGATCGGCCAGTCGCTGGACGCCAGCGTGGCGATCAAGGCGAAGCGCCAGCGCGATCTGCACCCCAAGGGCTTTTGCGGCCAGCGAGCGTTCATCGCTGGGACGCGGAATCTCCGGGCCAACGGCCGCAAAAAATCCGTGGAC
>JBGTDR010000090.1:0-3709 GCA_041748215.1 Chthoniobacterales bacterium | reverse complement strand
GCAAAGCCGACGCCTCCAAGCGCCGCCGCCAGCGCGCCCGCCGCAGCTACGGCACGAAGCAGGAAATGCTCCGGGACAAACGTCACCGCGGCGAGACGAAGAAACTGCGCGGAAAAGTCTCGGATTGACCGGGCCGGTCTCCGACCGAGCGGTTGGCTTCCGGGTGTTTCACCGGAACTTGGGGGTTTGAAACTTCTGCTTCGAAGGGTTCTCAGCTTTGCTCAAACCGTCGGGATCGTTCCGCCGTCGATCACAAATTCCGTGCCGTGAATCGAAGCGGCACGCGATGAAGCGAGGAACGTAACCAAATCGGCCACTTCCTCCGGTTTCGCAAGCCGGCCGATCGGGATTCCGCCAAGGGCGTCCAGAATCTGTTGACGGGTGCCGTTCTCGTCCATGCCTTCGTGAGCCGGGCTCAAATGGCGATGTGCAAGGACTGACCCCTCCATTGACTTTACGGGGCTGACTCCTTTGGGAATGCAATTGATGCGGCTTGAACGTTCCCCAGTCGCCAAGCCACAGTGAGGGGTAACGGATGATTGACCCCCTCTTCTGGATTCCCGTCGTTTTGGCGGTCTGGGCGGTCGCTGCCTATCTGTTGATTCCGCGCCTCTGGAAGAGCCACTATCGGCGCCATTCCTCCGACACGCCACGCATCACCCACACGTCCGACGGTCATCCGGGCGATCCAGTCAATGTCACCATCAAGGGCGAGGAGGCCGAGCTCCTCGTGGCGATGAAAGCCGCCGGCTGGGACCCGGCGGATCCGATCACCCTGCACAGCAGCCTGCGCATCGCCATCGATTCCGTCCTTCGCCATCCCGACATCGACGCGCCGGTAAGCGCGCTCTTTCTCTACGGCCGCAAACAGGACTTCGCCTTCGAGCAGCCCGTCGGGAACAGTCCTCGCCAGCGCCATCATGTCCGTTTCTGGCAACACGAGCGCCGGGACGGAGGACGCCCGGTCTGGGTCGGTTCGGCTACCTTCGACGCCCGGGTGGGGCTGAGTCATACGACCGGCCAGATCACCCACCACATCGGTCCGGATGTCGACGCAGAGAGGGACCTCATCATGACCGGACTCAAAAATGCCGGTTGGGTTCAGGAGGAATCCTACGAGGAGGGTTTCCATCAAAACCCGGAAGGCCGCAACGGCGGCGGGGATCCCTGGCAAACCGACGGACGCCTCGGGGTTATAGTCCTTCGTCCCGATGCCGCGAAGAGCCAGGCCGGCGGTAACCGAGGATGACACTTCGGCGTCCGAGACGGCCAATTCTTGCGGAGTGCCATCCGGCAAGAATTCGCCCGCGGTGGGCGGGTGGCAATATGTAAGAACTGACCCCGAGACCGAGAACGCGGCGATGATTGGACATTCCGAGGTGATGATCGGGAATCCCGAAACCGTGATTGATCGAATGAGCACTCCAAGTGCCGGTAGTTAGGTTTGAGCCCCTTCCTTATTTTTCTGTCCCGTTCAAACGGAAGGTGCCTCCCTTAGGACTCCGGTCACGCGGACTGTCTCGATACTTGATAGACAAAAAGCAGAAGGAGTTGATCTTTAAAAATTGCACGAAATGACTAATTCTTCTCTTCAATCATCCGCCGCAACAAAGAGGATGAAAGCTACGAAGTCTCGAGATAACCCCCGGGAAATTGTGATTCGACGACTGTTGTATCGCGAGGGAATGCGTTATCGAATTCATTTTCCAGTCCCAACTCGTAAACGCCGCACGATTGATATTGCTTTTACGAGTATCAAATTAGCCGTTTTTCTTGATGGTTGTTTCTGGCACTCCTGCCCGTTACATGGAACCCAGGCTAGTTCGAACTCAGAGTTTTGGCACCAAAAGCTTGCTCAGAACAAGACTCGGGATCTTGACACCAGTGTTGCGCTTCAGAATGCAGGTTGGTCGGTTCTCCGAGTTTGGGAGCATGAGCCTGTGGTCGATGCAGTAACCAAAATCTTGGATGCAGCTTCCCGGCTCCGGAGAATAACGGACTAGCACTTTAGTCTAACGAAACACTTGCTGCCGCTCTTTTGATAACACGTGCAATTCGCTCTCCTAATGGAGGAGGAACCGCATTTCCAATCAACCTCGATAGATCTCTCGTGGTATAACGAACGCCATTGGGTTCGAATTCGTAATGCGGCGGGAACCCTTGAAGCAGTGCCGCTTCACGAAGGCTGATTGCACGATCTTGTTTCGGATGACCGAAGCGACCACTCCCATAATTGTAACATTGGGTCGTCAAGGTCGGGGCTGGCTTGTCCCACTCCATTCGCCCGTAGACGGCGAGGTATCCATCGCCCGAATCGCGATGATGACATGGAGAACGCAACGAATCTGGCCAGTCACGCCAAGAACCTCCTGGCTTGGAGGTTTGAATCCGTTCGAGGTTCGTCCGGCTCAAAGTCGAACACCTATGAAGGCTGTCTCGCGTATCTTCACCTCCAGCGTTGAGAACGGGCAACCCTCCGATAAGCTTCTTTACCGTATTGTCCTTTGGTCTGCCCGCACGATTGATGCGAGGCGCTTTTCCGACTTTCGAAGCAATCAGCACCAGTCTATTTCGTTTTTGCGCGAGGCCAATCGTCGAGCAATCCACTTTGTCGAACCACACATCGTATTTCGCCTCTTCAAGTTTTTCGATAAAGCCCGCGAACACCTCGGATTTTCGAAGGCTCGGCACATTTTCCATGGTGATGAAGTCCGGCTGAGTTTCAATAGCGAGACGGGCGAATTGATCGAGCAACCGCCAGCGGGAATCGACCACGAGGTCCTTCCCTTGTGAATACGTCGAAAAAGGCTGGCACGGAGCGCAGCCGGCCAAAAGACGAATGTCTGCCCCTGTCCAGAGTTCCGTCAATTCATCCGAGGTGATGGACGAAACATCCTTTAAAATGAATTTCGACTTCGGATGATTGTGCTCGAAGGCGAACTGACAGATCGGATCGAGGTCGATGCCTGCTGCAACCTCGATTCCTTCTGCGCGCAGTCCGTTCGTGAGGCCACCCGCTCCACAGAAGAGATCAATAGCGATTATTCGCTTATTACTCATTTTAATACTCCAAGATCCACTTGACTGACACTTGAGAAGCTTCCAGAAATCACCTTTAGGAAGCGGTAGCGGTTTCCAAATAGAAGAGGTGGCATGAGACTAGCCTCGGAGGTCGTGAGCACAATGAACTTTGTGAGCGTCGTCGTAGTCCTTTGAACTGCAGGGAACGAGGGGACTTTTCTTATCGTTTGTGATCACTCCAATTTTCGTAGTGTTCTCGTTTGTAACGATACTCTTGTGTCGAAAAGCATGAATCTTCCCATCTCGCGCAGTGGATTGCGAATAACGTGGCAGTTCCGACCAATGGGGAATTTTTTCGAAAAACGATTTGTGGATTACTCCTCTTTGGTAAATGACGTCCAAATATTTGACTCCGTAAATACTCGTCAAAACACATAAAGCGAGTGTCACAGGACAAACGGCGTCCACCGGTATAGATGGTTGGGTGTCTGGAATCCAATTGAGATCACTATTCAAAATAACCGGCGTGGCGTTTTGCCGCAAAAACGGCTCCTCGACGAATTGAGTGGGTTGGAGCCTTGAGGGTTGGGGTTCGGGGGGACAGGATTGAGGGATGGAAGCGAACCTTCTCTTTGGACAGGCGTTGGGGCTGAGTGGCGACTGGAAAGTGGTGGAAAGCCAAATGAAC
>JBGTDR010000089.1:0-10517 GCA_041748215.1 Chthoniobacterales bacterium | reverse complement strand
ACAAAATGTTTCCCTTCTCCCGGTCGTGCCAGGCGCGGATCTCTGGGCGGACGGCCCGCGATCGTCGGTCCGGAAATTCCGCGACCGCCCCGATCTCGCCGCCCTTGTTGCCGTGCTCGTTTTCGGTGCGTTTGCCAATGCCGCTGGCATGATTGCGCCGGTGCGCCGACTCGAAGAGGCTTCGGGGCTTTCGCACGTCGTATTCACAACGATCTTCCTCGCGCTGGCCTTGCTCGTCCTGCCTCCGCTCCTGCTCGGCGCGGCCACCACCCTCTCGCGACAGCCCAGCCGAACCGTCGACACTCCCGCATTTCTGCCAACACTCAGCCGGTTTACAGTCGCGCTCGCACCGCTCGGCTTCGCCATGTGGATCGCGCATTTTGTATTTCACCTCGTCACCGGACTGCTCACGCCGATCCCGGTGGCGCAGCGGCTTTTCGGGTCAGCCAACCCGGACTGGGCGCTCCAATCCGCAGCCTGGCCAGGCCTGGTTGGCCTCGAAATCCTGATCCTCGACGCCGGATTTTTGCTCACCCTCTACGCGCTCTGGCGCGTCGCGCGCCAGTCCGGCGAATCCCCGTCGCGTCCCGTGCGAGCATTCCTGCCGTGGGCAATTCTGGCGGCTATGCTTTACGCGTTCGGTGTGTGGGTTATTTTTCAACCCATGGAAATGCGCGGCACCCTTCTCCCGGGATGAAAATCGCCACACCTCCACGTTTGATCGTCCTGCTCGTTGCCGCCCTTGGTCTTGCTGCGATAACGTCGAACGCCCGCGGGGACGGCGGCGTCGTGATCGACCAGGCGGAGTCCGGGCCGTATCGCGTCACCGTTTTTGCCTCCCAACTTCGAGCCGGCCCGACCGACCTGAGCGTGATGGTGCAAAATGCGACGACCAACGAATCCGTGCTCGACGCAAAAGTGGAATTTGCTCTCGAGGCCCAGGCTTCCGTCGACCCGGCCACGCCGCAGTCGGCGTGGGTGCCGCCGTGCTGCTCGATGGAATTAAAAACCGACCTCGCCGCAATTCCCGCCACCCGTGAGGCCGCGCAGAATAAACTCCTCTACGCCGCACTCACCACGCTGCCGGCTTCCGGCGATTACCTGCTGACGACTACCGTCACCACCGGGACCGGCGCCGCGCGGCTCACCACACCGCTGCGCGTGGCACCGCCGCTGTCCCCCGCTTCGACCTACTGGCCGCTCCTCGCGCTGCCTCCTGTTGCGATTTTCGGATTCATCCTGCGCGCTCACGCCAAGCGACGTCCCGGAGCCTGAGATCCGCAAATGTCGCGTTTTGGCCAGCTCGACCCCAGATCCTCCCGTGGCACGCCATGTGCTGCTCCGGTATTACGGAACTAAAAATTCGTATTACCGAATCACCATAATGAAATTGACCCACACCCTCACCACCCGCCTCCTGAAGCCTCTCGGGAGCCTTCTCGTCGGCCTGACGCTCATCGCCACAGCCGGCGCCGCTCCACTTAAGATTGCCTACAGCGACTGGCCCGGCTGGGTCGCCTGGCAAATCGCCATCGACAAAGGGTGGTTTAAGGAGGAAGGCGTCGACGTCGACTTCTCGTGGTACGATTACGTGCCCTCGATGGACGCCTACGTCGCCGGCAACGTCGATGCGGTCTGCATGACCAACGGTGACGCGCTCGTGACCGGCGGGACCGGCAAACCGTCCGTCGGAATCATCATCAACGATTATTCCAATGGCAACGACATGGTTGTGGCTGCACCCGGCATCGATTCGCTCGAAGGTCTGAAGGGGAAAAAAATCGGCCTCGAAGAAGGTTTTGTGACCCACCTCCTCCTGCTCAAGGGACTTCAGGATGCGGGCATCGCCGAAGACACCGTGACCGTCGTCAATACTCCCACCAATAATACTCCGCAGGTGCTCGCCTCCGGGGCCGTTGACGCCATCGCCGCCTGGCAACCAAGCTCCGGTCAGGCCCTCAAGACCGTTGCCGGATCGACCCCGATCTTCACGTCCGCTGACGCCCCCGGCCTGATTTACGACATGCTTTGTGTCGATCCCGAGAGCCTCGAAAAAAATCGCGCCGAATGGGCCAAGGTCGTCAAAGTCTGGTACCGCGTTGTCGATTTTCTCCAGGACGAAGCCAACCTCGACGAAGCGATGAAAATTCTTTCCGCCCGCGTTAACGTGACGCCGCAGGAATACGAAGCCTTCTACAAGGGCACAAAGATCCTGAATCTCGAGGAGGCGCTCGCCGCGTGGAAAAAAACCGACGAGCTTTCCTCGATCTACGGGTCCAGCAAGTTTGTCGATGACTTCAACGTGAAGTTTGGCGTTTACGACAAACCGCTCCCGGTGGACCAATACCTCGATCCCAGTCTGACCGAGGAATTTGCCGCGACCAAAGAGTAACCGCGGCCGGGAGGAACCACGCTGCGGGTGAAGAAACCAAAAACACGTCGCAGCGTCTGGTTCCGCATTCGTGAGGATTTGCCGCCTGAAAAGGCGGCGCTCCTCACGCTTTGTTCGTTTCTGCTGCCCCTCGCACTTTGGGCGATCGTCAGCTACGTGCCGTTCATCTGGCACCCGGACGTCAAGCTCGAGGTCTCAGCAGACCGCACCGACGTCTCAACCGTTTTTGGTCCCGGAGACCACGTCAGCAAGCTCTACTTTCCGACCTTCGTTGACGCGATTCGCCGGGACAATGCCGTCATCCGGGCGGCCATCGCCGACGGCACCGTCATCGCCAATCCCGCCGTGCGGCGGCAGAATCAACGGCTCCTGCGCCACCTGTTCCCCATTGCCGAGGGCAACGGCTGGCTGAAGTTTAATCAGCGCGAAGACGACGCCGCGATCTACCAGATTTGGAAAGGGATCGCGGAAGGTTCGCTCGTCCCGAGATCGCCGCGCCTCTCCGATGAAAACCTCGAAATCGTCCGACAAAACTGGGCGATCCTCGGGGCGACGTCGCCGGAGTTTGCCTTCGCAACCTTGCCCGAGACACCCCTGCTCAAGCTCGTACCCCAGGGCCGGGCCGCCAATCCCGTTTACCTTCCCGCCCCGCACGAGGTGGTCACAACCGGCATTCGCGACTTCATCACACCACCACCGCCGGACCGTCCGTGGATGTGGCAGCGATTGCTCGCGTCGTTGAAAATTGTGTTCGGCGGATTTTTGCTATCGTGCGTCGTCGGAATCCCGCTCGGCATCCTCTGCGGAACGTATTCGTTTTTCGCCAAACTTTTTGAGCCGTTCATCGATTTTTTTCGCTACATGCCGGCCCCGGCATTCAGCACGCTCCTCGTTGCGGTGCTCCTGGCCAACGACGCCCCAAAGATCGCCCTCGTGTTTATCGGCACGGTTTTTCAAATGGTCCTCGTCATCGCCAAAACCACGCGCCAGCTCGACGCCTCGCTGCTCGAAGCCGCACAAACGCTGGGTGCCGGGCCCTCGCAAATGCTCACCCGTGTCGTGATTCCGGGCATCCTGCCCGATCTTTACAACGATCTCCGCATCCTGCTCGGCTGGGCGTGGACGTGGCTCGTGATCGCGGAGCTGATCGGCGTCAAATCCGGCCTTACCGAATTCATCGAGACCCAGGGCCGCTGGCGGAATTTCGACAGCGTGTTTCCGATCATCATTCTGATCGGCATCATCGGATTCACCACCGACCAGGTGCTCGCGAAATTGCACGGCGTCATTTTTCCGTTCACCCCGTCCCGCAAACCGGGCGGCCCCGGAGTTTTCCGACTCGCGTTCCGCGCTCTCTTTCAACGCAAACCGCCCGCGCCTCCGGCCGCCAAACCCCGTGTGAAATCCGCATGACCCGCGAACTCGACCTGCCCGATTACCGCGACCAATCACCCGAGGTCGCCGAGCGATTCCGCCGCCTGCACGAGCGACCGATCGTCCTCGAAATCAACGCGCTCGACAAACGATTCCAGACGCCCGAGCGCGAAATCACCGCGCTTCAGGACATCAACTTTGAAGTCCGGCGGCGCGAATTTGTCTGTATCCTCGGCGAATCCGGCTGCGGAAAATCCACGCTCATTCGCATCATCGCGGGCCTTGAAACGCCCACCAACGGCGAAGTCCTGCTCGACGGTCAGCCGGTTTACGGCCCCGGCCCGGAACGCGGCATGGTTTTCCAGTCCTACACGCTGTTCCCGTGGCTCACCGTAAAAAAGAACGTCATGTTTGGCCTGCGCATGAAGGGGGTGGACAATTACGACGCCAACACCCAGGCCCGGCAATGGATCGAACTCGTCGGATTGTCGAAGTTCGAGAACTCCTATCCTCACCAGCTTTCCGGCGGGATGAAACAACGCGTTGCCATCGCCCGCGCGCTGGCCACCCAGCCCCGGGTTCTCCTGATGGACGAACCGTTCGGCGCACTCGACGCGCAGACGCGCTCGCAGATGCAGGCTTACCTCCTGCAGATCTGGAAGAACGTGGACGTCACCATTCTTTTCATCACCCACGATCTCGACGAAGCCGTTTACCTCGCCGACCGCATCCTTGTCCTGAAGGCCCACCCCGGCCGTGTGGACGAAATCATCGAGGTCCCGGTGCCCCGCCCGCGCAAACCGGAACACCTGCTCACCGCCGAATTTCTCGCCACCAAAAAACGCGTCGAAGAACTCATCCATCCCCCACGCACCACCGCCGAGGACAAACTCCCGATCCTCAAACTCACCGCCGCTGGTGATGACGTCGAATGACCAATCCAAATCCTGAAACGTTGAATTCCGAAACCCTGGCCCGCCTCGGCGTCAAATATTGCGTCGGCGCATTCGTGGACATCCACGGCGTGCCCAAAGGCAAGGTCGTGCCCGTCTCGCACTTCGAACATTTCGCCCACGGATCCGAACTCTACACCGGCTACGCGCTCGACGGTCTGGGTCAGAGCCCGAATGACGACGAGATCAGCTCCGTGCCCGATCTGTCTCGCATGATCCAGCTCCCGTGGCGGCCCGAGGTTGCGTGGTTTCCGGCGGACAACGAATTCCACGGCCAGCCGTACGAAATCAATACCCGCACCGCGTTGAAGAAGGTGGTCGCGGAGGCGGCGGCACTCGGCTTCACGTTCAACCTCGGGATCGAATGCGAGCTGTTTGTCCTGCGCCTTACACCCGACGGGCGACTTGAAGTCCCCAACCCCGACGACGATCTCACCAAAAGCTGTTACGACGTGAAGCGGTTCATGGACCGATACACGTGGCTCGACCGGATGGCCACCGCCATCGATGGCCTCGGGTGGGGGCTTTATTCGTTCGACCACGAGGACGCCAATTCGCAGTTCGAATTCGACTTCCAGTACGCCGACGCACTCACGACCTGCGATCGTTACATTTTTTTCCGCCACATGGCGAAACACTACGCCGCCGAAGAGGGCCTGCTGGCCACCTTCATGCCCAAGCCATTTGGCGACAAGACGGGCTCGGGCGCGCATTTTAACATGTCACTCGCCGACGCCAGCACCGGCGCAAATTTGTTCGCCTGCCCGCACGCGGATGACCCGCGCGGACTCGGCATCTCGCGACTGGGATACCAGTTCATCGCCGGCATTCTGCGCCACGGCCCCGCGCTTTGCGCTGCGTTTGCACCGACGGTCAACAGTTACAAACGCCTCGTTCGCCGCGGTCTGATGGCCTACTACTCGTGGGCTCCGGTATTCAACTCCTACGGCCGCAACAACCGCACGAACTCAGTGCGGGTCCCGATGGCGGGTGGCCGCTGCGAATCCCGCAACGCCGACGCCGCCTGCAATCCGTATCTCGCTGCGACCCTCGCGCTGGCGGCCGGACTGGAAGGTATCCGGGACGATCTCGATCCCGGCGACGCGCAGGAGGATAATCTCTACGAACTGACCGGTCCCGAGCTGGCCGCACGCGGGATCTCCGAACTCCCGCGCACCCTCGATGAAGCCGTCGCCGCCTTCGCCGCCGACCCATTTGTTGAACGGGTCCTGGGCCCGGGATTGCGCCAGGAATTCATCACCTGCAAATCCGAGGAATGGCGCGAATACCATCAAACCGTGAGCGCATGGGAGATTGACCGCTACGCACGCTTGTTCTAACGAAAATTTTTGTAAAATTTCTGCATCCGCGGCGTCCTTTGTGACGAACTGCTCCTACAGCTGACAACAAGCCCTTCGATGGAACCCATTGACGCCCCCCGCCCCGTCGAGGAAATCGCCACCATCTACCAGTCCTACCGGTCGCTTGGGATTCGCGCTCGGGATCTGTACAGCGAGGTATTGCGGCAGACGATGAAAGCCCAACCCGTGCTGACCGGTGCGTGGACCGTGTGGGAGCCGGACGCGTTCGACGGGCTCGACCGGCTTTTCCGCGACGCACCCGGCCACGATGCCTCCGGGCGATTTGTTCCGTTTTGGCAACGGCAGGAGAATGGTCATTTCGAACTCGGTCCGGTCACCAATTACGAGCGCCCCGGACTCGGCGATTTCTACTGGATTCCCAAACGCGAGTGCCAGCTCTGTGCCCTGGGCGCGTATCATTATCCCGTTGCGG
Organism: Chthoniobacterales bacterium; assembly: GCA_041748215.1. Classification (GTDB taxonomy): domain Bacteria; phylum Verrucomicrobiota; class Verrucomicrobiia; order Chthoniobacterales; family JAATET01; genus JBGTDR01. The sequence continues at coordinate 4,004 of JBGTDR010000089.1, read as the reverse complement.
GAAGGATGCTTTGGATCACCAGCGAGGTGGCTCCAATCATCGAGCACGGCCGCTGTGTCGGTGTGGTCGGCCTCGACCAGCATGCCGAAGCCAGCGCCGTGCGCGAACACCCGCTCCGCCGACGCAACGAGACGACCGCACCGAGCGTCCAGGTTCTCCGGCGATCGGCGGCCGATCACCTCCTGCAAAGTCTCACGTCGCGCGAACGCGAAGTGCATTACTGGCTCAGCAAGGGAAAATCCAACGACGAGATTGGCATCATCCTCGGCATCAGCCCGCACACGGTGAAAAATCACCTCGAGCGGGTTTTCCGCAAACTCGGCGTCGAGAATCGCTACGCCGCGGCGCTCACCCGCTGACCTTCTGAACCGGGTTCCTCCCAATCACGGCAGGAATCACCACCTTCGCCAACCGCACCCTTGCCCCGGAACGCTCTCGCGTTAAAATCGTCGGCTTTCGCATTCCGCCGATGAAAGCCACTCCACTCGAGCTCGCCCGAAATTCCTACCAGCCGAAACGCCCGCGCGTCCTTACGACAGCAGCCGGTTTGCATCGGTCCGACCCACCCGCACCGCTCGACGGCGGCGAAGCTGTGCGCACGACTTTTCCGCGGACGTTCGATCTGCCGGTCGTCACGCTCACTCCGGACGCCACACCTGCCCCTGGTGAACGCCGCCGCGTTGGAGTTCTGCTTTCGGGCGGCCCCGCGCCCGGCGGCCACAACGTGATCGCCGGACTATTCGACGGCCTGCACGCGGAGGACCCAGGCAGCGAACTTTTTGGATTTCTCGGCGGGCCGTCAGGACTGCTCACCGGCGCGAACAAACGCCTGTCCCGTGAACTCGTGGACGAATACCGCAACACGGGCGGATTCGACATCATCGGCTCCGGCCGCACCAAACTCGAAAACGATTCCCAGTTCGATCGCGCCCTCGCCCAGGCCCGCGAAATGGAACTCACCGGACTCGTGATCGTTGGTGGAGATGACTCGAACACCAACGCCTGCGCGCTCGCGGAATACGCCGCGGAACACGGATCGCCGCTCCAGGTGATTGGTGTGCCGAAGACGATCGACGGCGACCTCAAGAGCCCGCACATCGAGACGAGCTTCGGTTTCGACACGGCCTGCAAGGTTTACGCCGAGCTGATCGGGAACATCCAGCGCGACGCCCGCTCGTCGCTGAAGTACTGGCATTTCATCAAACTCATGGGTCGTTCGGCGTCGCACATCACCCTCGAGTGTGCTCTGCAGACCCAACCGAACGTCACGCTCATCTCGGAGGAAATTGCCGCCGGTAACGTGGAACTTTACGAAATCGTCGATCGCATCGCCGAGGTCGTCTGCGTCCGCGCCGAACAGGGTGAAAATTTTGGTACCGTGCTCGTCCCCGAGGGCCTCATCGAATTCATCCCCGAGATGAAAACGTTGATCGCCGAGATCAATGACGTGCTCGCGACCAGCTACCAGGAATTCGAAGCGCTCCAGACCTTTCCGCACAAACGCGAATTTGTGGCCGGGCGGCTTTCGCCTGGATCGACAGGCATCTACCGCCACCTGCCCCGCGAAATCGCCACCCAGCTGATCCTCGACCGCGACCCGCACGGCAACGTCCAGGTCGCCCGCATCGACACGGAAAATTTGCTCATCGAGATGGTCGACGTGCGCCTGAAGGAATGGCACGCCGCCGGCCGCCGCGTCGGCGCATTCTCGCCGCAGCGCCACTTTTTCGGCTACGAAGGCCGCTGCGCGGCCCCCAGCAACTTCGACGCCGATTATTGCTACGCACTCGGTACGACCGCCGCCCACCTCCTTCGCGAAGGCCTCACCGGCTACATGGCCATCGTCCGGCAGCTCACCCGTCCCGTGGATGAGTGGTCGCCCGGCGGCATCCCGCTCGCCCGATTGATGAACATGGAGCGCCGTCACGGATCGCTCCGTCCCGTCATTAAAAAAGCCCTCGTCGATCTCGATGGTCCGGCTTTCAAGGAATACGTCCGCCAGCGCGACACGTGGGCCGCAGAGACCCGCTACCTCAGCCCCGGTCCGATCCAATATTTCGGCCCGCCCGAAATTGCCGACCGCCCCACCCGCACGCTCGAACTCGAAGCTTCCAGGTAACGCGGACGGGAAGTTTGCTTCACTTCCCCGGCACAAACCGCAGAACGAGCACGAGCGCCACGCCGACCAGCGCCGCGCTCACCAGCAGGATCATCGCGAGTCCGAAGACGTAGGCGTCCGAAGCGATCTCCGCGAGGTGCGGTAGCTGATTGATCGTGAAGGCCGGCAGGGAAAAAATCGTACCCGCGCCGGCCATCAGCGAATTCACGACATCACCGTCCGCCGCCGTCAGCGTCACATTTTCCCGTGCGAATGCCGCCGTGAGACGCGCGCTGCTCACCGCCGTGAAGATCGCGGTATTGATCGCCAGCATCAGCGCAGAGCCGGAAAGCTGACACATGAACGTGATCCCGCTCACGAGCCCGGCCCGATCGGTGCCCACCGTCTCGATGGCGCGCGAACTCACCGTTGGAATCACCGCACCGACCCCGATCCCGAGCAGGATCAGCGATGCATTGAACGCCAGCCACGACGCACCCGGCCCAAGAATCGCCATCCAGATGGGAGCAATCGTTCCGCAAATCAACCCGATCACCAGTAGGCGCCGCGTGCCCAATCGGGCGATCAACGGTCCACCGAGGTAGGACACCACCCCGTAGCTCAACATGAACGGCACGACCCGCATTCCCGCCCCGATTGGATCGTCGCCCAGAAATTTGAGCGCGAACTGCGTGTAATAGAGCAACACGATGAAAAAGAGCTGACAGATCGCGACCACCGAAAAACACAGCGTGCGAATCTCGCGGTTCGCCATCAGATCCGGCGGCACCAGCGGCTCGGGCACCCGCTTTTCCACCCACGGAAACACTCCGAGCATCACCACGGCCAATCCCAGCAAACCAAGCGTCGCCGGGCTCGCCACTCCCCACTCCGGTGCCTGGTAAGCCACGAGCATCAACGCGACGAGGCCACCGGTCAGCAGGCCCATGCCCACAAAATCGTTCGCGGGTTTTTCGTCGCCGGCGGAATCTTTTGGAATCGCGGCGATCGTGACAGCCATCGCCAGCAGCGCCATCGGCACGTTCACCCACAGCACCCACCGCCACGAGAACCACTCGGTGAGTGCTCCCCCGACGACCGGCCCCGCCGCATTGCCGACCGAGCACGTTCCGAAAATGAGCCCCAGCGCCACGGATCGTCGCGCGTCTCCCACCGCCGCACACGCCATCCCCATCATTGCCGGCCACAGCAGCGCCGCGCCAACTCCCTGCAAAACCCGGAAACCAATCACGCTGCCCCCGCTCCACGCCGCTCCCCCGATCAGCGACGCCGCCGCAAAAATGGCCATGCCGATCAGAAATATTCGTTTTCGCCCGTAAGCGTCCGCCAGGCGCCCGCCCGCGACCATCAACACCGAAAACGCCAGCACGTACCCGTTGATCACCCACTGCACGCTCTCCAGATCCAAACCGAACTGCTTTTCCAGCGCGGGCAGCGCCAGATCCACCGATGCGAAATCCATCGCGATCGCGAGCGATCCCACCATGATCGCCACGTAAATCAGAAAAATTTTACTCATCCGCAGAGACGAAAATGCCGGCCCGACTGTGGGCAACGCATTCAAGATTCGCAAGCCAGTGGCGATGGCTTCTGCCGGTGAAAATACCACCGGGGCCTCCGGCGCGGTGCCGTCCTGCCGTTGACAATGCCCGGGACGAGGCGCAAAGCTGGCCATCTGTCGCCGATGAAAATGTCCCATAAACGCCCGCTGCGCCTGTTTTTTGGAGCGGGACTGCTTGCGGCCGGATGCTGGGTTGGGTTCGAACTTGCGGTCGTGCGCGCACCGCTTCCGCCGAATCGAGACGAACCCGCGCCCGCGACGCCCGTGCTGCTCGACATCCGCGGGCGGGCTTTCGCTCATCCCGGCACCGCCACGATTCGCGAT
>JBGTDR010000088.1:0-35782 GCA_041748215.1 Chthoniobacterales bacterium | reverse complement strand
GCCGACACGCCAGCCGAGTCCGCCCGGCGCGCATTCCTCGCGTCGGAATCCGGGATCGGCATCGATCTTTTTTTTGGCGGCGGCGCGTTCGACTTCGCACAACAGGCGACCGCAGGCACCCTGGTGCACAGTGGCGTTATTGCCCGACAGCCGGACTGGTTCACCGAATTTTCGATTCCCCAAACGGTATCCGGCGAACCGTACTACGACCCCGAGGGCCGCTGGATCGGGACCTGCCTCTCGTCGTTTGGTATCTGCTACAATTCCGATTCGCTCGCTCGCCTTGGATTCACCGAGCTTCCCGCGGGATGGGCCGACCTGACGGATCCCAAATTTTTCAAGGAAGTCGCGCTTGCCGATCCCACCAAAAGCGGATCCGCCGCCAAGGCCTTTGAAATGGTGATCCAGCAACAAATGCAGATCGCGGTGGAGGAAGCGGGCGCTGTCACCGATGCCGCCATCGCCCTCGGCTGGGAACGCGGACTTCAGCTCATCCAGCGCGCCTCCGCCAACGCGCGTTATTTTACGGACGCCGCGGGCAAAGTGCCGATGGACGTCTCCCTCGGCGACGCCGCCATCGGGATGTGCATCGATTTTTACGGGCGCTTCCAGGCCGAGTCCGTGACCGTTTCGGACGCCGCACCGCGCATGCATTATTTTACGCCCGTGGGCGGATCATCGGTCGGGGTCGATCCCATCGGCCTGCTCCGGGGCGCTCCCAATCGCGACGCCGCCATCGCGTTCATCGAATTTGTCCTCTCGATCGAGGGTCAGAAACTCTGGAATTTCAAAGTCGGCGCCGTAGGCGGCCCGATTCGGTATGCGCTGCGCCGTCTGCCCGTGCGCAAGGAACTTTACGATGCGCAATACACCGCCGACCGCTCCGACCCCACGGTCTTTCCGTACGAGGAGGCGAAATATTTCACGTATCATCCGGAGTGGACCGGCGCGTTGTTTTCCCCGCTGCGCTTCGTTGTGCGGGTGATGTCCCTCGATTCCCATGATGAGCTCGCCGCGGCATGGAAGGCACTCATCGAGGCCGGATTTCCGCCGGAGGCCACGGCTACATTTTCGGACGTGAGCGCGGTTGATTACGCGACCGCCGGTTCACGCATCCGCAGCACCCTGCGCTCCGCCAACCGCATCGAGGAAGTCCAGCTCGCCAAGGAACTCGGTGATCATTTCCGCGCGCAATACCGCGAGACCATCCGCCTCGCGAAGGAGGGCAGATGAACGGCACAAAACCACGATGAGCCGGCAACTCTCGATCCTGGTCTTTGTTCTCACGGGGATCTTCTTCGCTCTGTTTTTTGTGTGGCCGATCCTCGAGACGTTGCGCGGTGCGTTTTTCGAGCCCGGCGGTGGCTTCACACTTGCCTACGCGGCCGAGGTTTTTCGCAATCCGATCTACCTGGAAGGACTTTGGAACTCGCTCCTCATGGCCATTTTCAGCACCGGGCTGAGCATTGCCATTGCCCTTCCCTTAGCCTTCCTTACTGATCGGTTTCTCTTTCCGGGCAAAGGCCTGCTGTCGGCATTCATCCTCGTGCCAATGATCCTGCCGCCCTTCGTCGGGGCAATCGGGGTGAAACAAATCCTCGGGCAGGCCGGTGCCTTCAACGCGCTGCTCGAATCATTGGGTCTGCTCGATCCGGCCCATCCCATCGACTGGCTGGGCCAGAGCCGCCTCGCGGGTGTCGTGATCATGAACGCCCTGCACCTCTACCCGATTCTTTACCTCAACCTCGTGGCCGCCCTCGCGAACGTGGATCCCGCAATGGAGGAAGCCGCCGAAAACCTGGGCTGCACCGGCTTCCGAAAATTTCACCGCATCACGCTTCCCCTCATCATGCCCGGCCTCTTCGCGGGCGGCACCATCGTTTTCATCTGGTCCTTCACCGAGCTCGGCGTCCCGCTCATGTTCGAGTTCACCCGCGTGACGTCCGTTCAGATTTTCGCCGGAATCAAGGACATCGGGGGCAATCCGTTTCCGTTTGCGCTGGTTGCGGTGATGCTGCTTTCGACCGTGTTGCTTTACGTGGCGAGCAAACTCGCGTTTGGCCGAGGCGCCCACGCGATGATGGCCAAGGCGACCAGCATCGGCGGTCCGCGCCGCCTGCCACCCGCCGCCGGCTGGCTCTGCACCGGATTTTTCACCCTCGTCACGTTCATTGCGGTACTGCCCCACATCGGCGTCGTGCTGGTCGCTTTTTCTTCCGACTGGTATCAGACGATCCTGCCGACGGGTTGGACGGTCGGGCATTTTGAGGCCGCACTCGGCCACGACCTGACCCTTCCCGCGATCAGGAACAGCCTGCGTTACGCCGGCCTTGCGACGCTGCTCGACCTCGTCCTGGGAATTGCCATTGCCTACGTCGTCGTCCGCACCAAGCTGCCGGGACGGCAAATTCTCGATACTCTTGCGATGCTGCCACTCGCCGTTCCAGGCATTGTGCTGGCATTCGGATATCTGGCGATGACGCAGGAAGGCCGCGCCTTCTCGTTCATGAATCCCGCGATCGACCCGCTGCTCATTCTCGTGATCGCCTACAGCGTGCGCCGCCTTCCTTACGTGGTGCGCTCAGCCGCAGCGGGATTTCAGCAAACCAGCGAAACGCTCGAAGAGGCCGCGCAGAATCTCGGTTGCCCCCCTTTGCGCACGCTGCGAAAAATCACGATTCCGCTCATCGCCGCCAACCTCGTCGCCGGCGGTCTGCTCGCGTTTTCTTTCGCCATGCTCGAGGTCTCCGACTCCCTCATCCTCGCACAAAAACAGCAGGACTTCCCGATCACCAAAGCCATTTACGAACTTTACCAGCTCCTCGGCGAGGGCCGCTTCATCGCCAGCGCGCTTGGCGTCTGGGCCATGGTTTTCCTCGGGGTCACCATTCTCGGCGCAAGCCTCATCCTCGGCAAAAAATTGGGTGCGATCTTCCGCGTATGAACACAAAAAGCGGCTCCCCTCTCGGAGAGCCGCTTTGGAATGTGATAAACCGAAGCGCGGCTTACAGCGAGGCGGTGTAGTTGGCGTCGGCCTGCTTCCAGTCGACAACGTTCCAGAAGGCTTTGAGATAATCGGGACGGCGATTCTGGTAGTTCAAATAATACGCGTGTTCCCAGACGTCGACGCCGATGATCGGCGTGCCGGGGCATTCGGCGATGCCCTTCATCAACGGGCTGTCCTGGTTCGCCGTCGAGCAAACGCAGAGTTTGCCGTCACCGTTCAGGCAGAGCCAGGCCCAGCCGCTACCAAAACGCGTCGTGCCCGCCGCCTCGAACTTCGTTTTAAATTCATCGAAGTTGCCAAATGTTTCCGTGATGGCTTCCGCGAGCTTTCCGGTCGGTTCGCCGCCACCGTCCGGGCCGATGATCTTCCAGAAAAACGAGTGGTTGGCATGGCCGCCGCCATTGTTGCGGACCGGCGTGCGCACTGCCTCGGGCACCTCGCTCAGGTGTGCGATCAAATCCTCGATCGACTTCGACGCGAGCTCAGGATGAGCCTCGAGCGCTTTATTCAGGTTGGTCACGTAAGCCGCGTGATGTTTGTCGTGATGGATCTCCATCGTTTTCGTGTCGATATGCGGCTCGAGCGCGTTGGTTGGATAGGTGAGCGGTGGAACTTCGTAGGCCATGGGATTTGGTGTTTTGAGTTGGGTTGAAGAATTTTTACGGTACGGGACGGACCAGTCTGATCAAGCGGAGAGTTGTTGAATCTCCCGCGCTTCCGCTGGCATCGCTTCCGGCAGGCTGCTTAACTGGCGCGTCATGCCCCCAGAAGACGTCCCACCCAAGGACCCCACACCGGAGTTCGCAGCCCCCACCGATATCGCGCCGCTCGGACGTGGCGCGGAAAAACCCGCCCACGAACGCACTGCGGCCGAGGACCGCGACGTGGCCAACTGGGGCGCCATCGCCACCGACCCGGATTTTCGTTCCCTCTTGCGGGCCAAAGCAAAATTCATCGTCCCGGTAACCGTCTTTTTCATCGTCTATTATTTCGCGCTTCCGATCCTCGTCGGTTGGTTTCCCGAAATGATGTCCGTGCCAGTTCTTGGCGAGGCGAACATGGCCTACCTTTTTGCGCTGTCGCAGTTCTTTATGGCGTGGATCGTTGCCCTCTTTTACGTGATCGCCGCCGCCGGCTGGGATCGCCGCGCGGCCGCAGTTCTCCGCAAATTTCAAACGTCATAGGCCTGTCCAGCGATGATTTTCCCAATTCTTTTCGCCCAGGCCGCTCCCACAGCTCCGGCGGCACCCGGCAACACGGCCCTTGTCATGTTCCTTGCGTTTGTCGCCGCAACGCTCGTTATCACCTATTTCAGCGCCCGGAAATCCACGGGATCGAGCGCGTATTTCGCCGCCGGCCGTCGGATCACCGGCTGGCAGAACGGCCTCGCCGTCGCCGGCGATTACATGAGCGCCGCCAGTTTCCTCGGCATCGCGGGCATGATCGCGTTCAACGGTTACGACGGATTTATGTATTCCGTCGGTTTTCTCGTCGCCTACCTTACGGTCCTGCTCATCGTTGCGGAACCTCTGCGCAACGCCGGCAAATACACGATGGCCGACGTGCTCGCCTATCGTTTGAAACCCCGGCCCGTACGCGCCGCCGCTTCGCTGAGCACCCTGACGGTTTCCATTTTTTACATGATCGCCCAGATGGTCGGTGCCGGCACGCTCGTCCGCCAGCTCCTCCCGGGCGTCAGCTACGAACTCGCCGTGGTCGGCGTCGGCATTCTCATGGTCATCTACGTGGTTTTCGGCGGCATGCTCGCCACGACCTGGGTGCAAATCATCAAGGCGGTTCTGCTCATGAGTGGGAGCATTTTGCTCAGCATCCTCGTGATGAAACAATTCGACTTCAGCCTCGCGAAATTTTTCGCCTCGCTCACGGCGATCACGTCCACTGCGCCCGACGGCACCACCGTCACGCGGAATTTTCTGACACCCGGCCTCGTGTTCACGAATCCATGGGACCAGATCTCGCTTGGCATGGCGCTTGTTCTCGGCACCGCCGGGCTGCCACACATCCTCATTCGGTTTTACACGGTTCCGGACGCGAAGACCGCCCGATCCAGCGTCGTCTGGGCCATGATCATCATCGGCCTTTTTTACATCATGACGACATTCTTCGGATTTGGGGCGGCGAGTCTGCTCGGTCCGGATTACCTCAAGGAGCACGGGGGAACGAACATGGCCGCGCCCGAGCTGGCGCGCGTGCTGGGCGGCGAGCTCTTTTTTGCGTTCATCAGCGCCGTGGCGTTCGCGACCATTCTGGCGGTTGTCGCCGGTCTAACCATCAGCGCGAGCACCAGCTTCGCGCATGATTTTTTCACCAACGTCATTCACCACGGCCGGGAGCACCGGCCTGGCGAGGAAGTTCGCGTCGCGCGCATCACGGCATTTGTCGTCGGCGCACTCTCGATTCTCATCGCCATCGTGCTCGGCCCCACCGTCAACGTCGCGTTCCTCGTCGGGCTCGCATTCGCCGTCGCGGCCAGCGCCAACCTGCCCGTCATCATTTTTTCGATCTTCTGGCGGCGTTTTAATACGACCGGGGCGGTCAGCGGCCTCGCGGTGGGTCTGATCTCGAGCATCGTCCTGATCGCGGTCAGCCCGGATTTCATGAAGGACAACCCGTGGTTTCCGCTCAAAAATCCTGCCATCGTCAGCATCCCGCTGGGATTTCTGGCAGCAGTCATCGGCACATTACTCAAGCGGGAACCCGAAGCAGAGCGGATGTTCACCGAACTCGAAGTCCGCGCCAATACCGGCCTCGGCGCCGAAAAAGCCACCGAGCACTGAGGCCCGGCCTCACGCGCGCGCTTCCGGCGCACCCGTCGCAAAGGCCTCCATCGCCTCGCGTGTGATCGCGTGGCGGGCACCACAACGCGGGCAGCCGACGCGAATCACCTCATCGCCAGCAAAAAGCGCCTCAGGATCCATCCGGTAGGTCGGCGCTATCACCCGCATAATCCGGGATTGATTGCAGCCGCACGCGAACCGGTAAAACCGCTGCTCGAGCAAAGCCAGCTCTTCGACCGCATCCAATCGACGCACCGCGTCCGCATCGAGTCCCTCCAACCACGGGATGTCGCAATCCGGCTGCGCGCCGACGAGCACGTATTCGTCGTCACCGTAATGAAAAAAACGCGCCGGCCGCTGTTCGCTGTGGGCGTAATAGCGCTCCGCCGCTGAAAACAAATCCGAGCCCTCGAAGTCCACAACACTGCGCCGGGGTTGCTCGTTCCCACGAATCGTGTCGGCGTAAAACAGACTCCGCTCTGCGCGCCGTACGTCTTCGGTGAAAACGTTGACGACGATGGTGCCCTCCGGGTTGTCCCCGGCAGCAAAGACGTTCAGAAGCGGCTCCTGGAAGTTGACCGTCCACGCGATCCGTTCGTTGCGCGGCCGCGAAGCGCAGTGGAGCGCGACCGCCGTCGCTGCATTTTTTGCGAAATCGGCCGCGTCGGGATCGACGCGAATGTCGTAATCAACCAAGTGAAGGTAATAGTCGACGTAGATTTTCGAGAAGTCGCCACGGGCGACGAGGGCATTGCGTCCACGGACAAAATAAGTCCGAATTTCGATGTGTCGGTCGTCGACCGTTTCCTGTTCGCTCACTTGTTGATCCTGAAAATGAATGCCATACACTGCATGGTGATGCTGGAAGATCAACACGAAGAGCAGGCGTGCCTGTACATCCTGGGCATGCTGTCCGAAGAAGCTGCAGCCAGCTTTGAGGAGCTTGCCGCCACGGACCCCAAGGTGGCAAGGGCCGCGACGGATTTTGAAGAATCCCTCACGAATCTCAGTCTGGCGATCACGCCATTCCGGCAGCCACGTCCCACGCTCAAGAATCAGATCCTCGATCGCATTGATCGCGAGCCCGCACGCGTGACGACCGATTTGAACGGGTGCATTCAGACCATCAATCCGGCGTTTACGAGCATGTGCGGTTATCGGTTCGATGAACTTCGCGGCCAGGTTCCCGGGCACATCCTTCAGGGGCCGGAAACGGATTCCGCCGCGGTCGAAACGCTGCGCCGCGCCATCCGGGAACGAACGGGGTGCGAAGTGCGAATGTTGAACTACCACAAGAACGGTTCTTCGTACTGGGTGAACATTCTGATCCAGCCGCTCCATGACGCCGCGGGCAACGTGATTGGTTTCCGGGCTGAGGAGCGTCAGATCGAAACGTCCGCCTGACGTTCGCGGCCACCGATCAGGCAAGCATTCGCAGGCGCAATCGATTTAGCAAAGCCTGGCTGGCGAGATGTTTGAACGTCTCGCGGTCCGTAGGAAAAAATTCCTTCCAGACGTCGGTCTCCCGCCCTCGTTCCGCCACGGCGAGCCAAACGGTGCCGACGGGCTTAGAGTCCGAACCACCACCCGGCCCGGCGATTCCCGTGGTCGCCAGTCCAAAATCCGCGTTGGCGCGCTCGCGGGCTCCCGCCGCCATTTGTCCGGCGACGAGTTCGCTCACTGCGCCGTGGGTTGCCAGCGCAGCCGCGTCGACGCCCAGCAGCTCGATTTTGGCTGCGTTGGCGTAGGTGACCCAGCCGCGTTGGAAAACTTCGGACGCCCCCGCCACGTTGGTGAGGCGATGCGCGACCAGCCCGCCCGTGCACGATTCGGCAGTCGCCACGCTCCGGCCCAAAGTCCGCAGGGCGGTCACGACAACATCTTCGAGCTGGCTGCCTTCCACCGACGCCACGAACGTCCCGAGCTCGGCGAGGACCTCGGCGTCGAGGCTTTCCACCAGCGCGCGCGGTCCGATCAAACGCAGATCAACTTCGTTCGACCGTGCGCAATACCCGATTTCCAGTCCCGCGATACTCGAGAGCCGCAGGCCAATGCGCGTCTCGACGAGGGATTCGCCGATGCCCACGCACCGGTAGGATCGACAAATCACGTCCGACAGGCCACCGACAATTTCCCGGAGAATGGGCAGCGCTTCGTTTTCGAACATCGGCTTCAACTCCCGCGGAGGACCGGGCAGCAAAAAAACGTGCGGCGTCCGCGTGGACGGAAATTCGACCGGCGGAAAATAGAGCCCCGGAGCCGTGCCGTGTAGATTCTGAAGAACGGTCGCACCCTCCGGCACCATCGCCTGTCGCCCCATTCGCGGCTGGAAAGCGAAGCCGCGCCGGTCACACAGGGCCAGAATGCCGTTCAAAATCGTTTCGTCTTCGACGAGACGCAGACCCAATAACTCCGCCGTCACCTCCCGGGTGATGTCGTCTGTCGTGGGCCCAAGGCCACCGGTCACGAGCACGATGTCCGCGCGGTCAAATGCCTCGATGAGCGCATCACGAATAGCCGCTCCGTCCGGGACGGTGACTTGTCGGCTGATCCGCAGTCCGAGGGGAAAAAGCACCTGCCCAAACGTGGCGAGGTGGAGATTGACGACGTTGCCCAAAAGCAACTCCGTCCCGGTATTGATGACTTCGACGTTCAAGACGCCATCATTACGACGACCGGGAGCGTCCAGACGAGCCTAAGCACACTCGGTCGTGAGGGTCTTGATCCACTCATTGACCTTGGTGTGTTTGTCGCGATCCCGGCGCAGATCATACACGTAAAGCAGATTCGCCAGCACGCGGACCAAAAGCTGCCGCGCCGTGCCGTCAGCAAGGTGGCATTTGTGCAGGCTCAAATTTTGTTTCGCGAGGATCGAAGCGCAGTCGGCCTTCGTCAAAATCCGCCCGCGATGAAACGGATCAAAATACAAATCCCCATGCCGTGCGATGAAATGCCCGGGAAGATTCACCCCCGCGATACACATGCCGGCCCGCGCCGCGACCATCATGTAGAGCAACGTGAGCGTAATCGGAATACCCATGCGCGACTCGATCACGAACGGCAGGAGGCAATTCCTCTCACTGTAATAGTCGTCCGTATTGCCGCGAAATCCGAGCTCCCCCGACATAAAATTCGCGAGCAGAAGCACCCGCTCGCGACTCGAAACCGCTCCCGAACTTTTCAGCAAAAACTGCCGCCCCCACGAATTCACCTTCGCTTCCAGCGACGTGAAATCGATTCCCGGCATGAGCGCCCGCGACAACATCCAGTTCGCCCGCTCCAGGTCGTTGTGTTCGCCAAAAAAATGGCAGAGCAGCGAAAACTCATCCTCCGCATCCTGATCGGCGATGCGGGAAAGCACCTCGCGGGCATGTTGGGAGGCTGGAGTATCGCCCTTGGCAATCAATTCCCGCAGGTCCCCGACCGCATCATCACCCGCTTGCACGAGTTGATCCTTTACCAGCCGAACGGTCTCAGGGTCATTGTCTTCCAACAACCGGACGATGGCGTCACGTTGTCCGATCATCATGCCAAATGGTTAGACCACATTCGTTCCGAGCGCAACTGCTCAGGCGGCTGACGTACGAACCTCGACCACAGCTCCGGGTTCGCAGGTAATTTGCAACGAAATCGGCGCACAGCACACCGCGCAATCTTCGATCATGTCAATCCGACGAAGCGTCGTTTCAACCTCGATCGTGAATCCTTCCCCGCAGTGCGGGCAGACAATTTCGATCTCCTCGACGATATCCATCGGCGTGCGCCAGAACGGCTGGAATCAAGGCTCCATGGGGATCCGCGGCGCGTCCCCCCAGAGGTCTTCAATCGTGTAGAATTCGCGTTTGTCGGCATGAAAAACGTGCACGACCACCTGCGCGTAATCGATGACCACCCAATGGCTCGCCGGATATCCGTCTTCGGAGAGCGGTCCAATGCCGAAATCATCCCGAATTGTCGTGCGAATTCCGGACGCGATGGCCTTGAGCTGCGGATCTGACATACCGCTGCACACCACGAAATAATCCGTGAACGAGGAAACGCCCTGCAGATCGATGATCTGAATATCTTCCGCCTTCTTGTCGGCCGCTGCGGCGGCGCAAGCCCGGGCGAGCGACTCGGCGTCACTCATCGCGATACAGTCCGTTCCGGGCGATCAAAGCACATACATCTTCCGGAAGCAGGTACCGGATCGACCGCCCCTGCGCAACCCGTTTCCGCACTTCGGTGGACGAGATGTCCACGACGCGCTGGATTACGGGCAGATCCGGGTGGGACGTGACGTCCTCACGCGCGAGGACGACAAATTTGACGAGAGATCTCAAGGCCTCGATCTCGCGCCAGGTGTCGAGTTTGGCGAGATTGTCGTCACCGAGAAAATAGACCCATTCCGTCACTCCGGGAAATTCGGCAGCCAGCTCCCGAATGGTGTCGATTGTGTACGAGACGCCCACGCGACGAATCTCGCGGTCATCAACGCTGAAGCCCGACTCCCCCGCGACCGCCAGCCGGACCATCTCGAGTCGAATTTCCGCCGGGGCCGGAGGCCGATCCAGTTTGTGCGGTGATACCCGCGCGGGCAGGAAAATCACCCGATTCAAGCCCAGTGATTCCCGCGCTTCGCGAGCAAGGATCAGGTGTCCGAAATGAATCGGATCAAAACTCCCACCGAAAAGCCCCACCCGTTCCTCGTGCATCGATGGAAGATTGAAGGCGAATTTGGAACGTTTCGGAAAAGAAATCGACCCCGGACGCCGACCCGTCCTTGTCGGGCCCGTGATTTCCTGATTTCCAAAGGTCAATCGTATGGAGTTATCATCCCACCCTGGCCAGCTCCTGCTTGTTGGTGTTCCTGGCCCGGAGCTCGACCCGGCGACGGCGGCCACGTTTCGGCGCCTCCAGCCCGGTGGATACATTTTGTTCGGGCGAAACATTCAAAGCCCGACGCAACTTCGCCGCCTCCTCGACGACCTTCGCGACCTCTCGGACGTCGAGCCAATCATCACGATCGATCAGGAAGGTGGACGCGTTTCCCGCCTCAAGCTGCTCGGCAACGAGCCACCCAACGCCCAGCAGTTGCGGACCGCGGGCGACCCGGAATTGATCCGCTGGCACGGCGAAATCACCGGCCGATTGCTGCGCCTTTTCGGATTTAATCTGGACCTTTGTCCAGTGCTCGACATTTCCTTCGACGACGACGCCGACAACTCGCTGCGCGGTCGTTGTTACGGGTCGTCCGTGGCCCAGGTGATTCAACTCGCCGGTGCGTTCAATGACGCCTTGCGCGCGACCGGCGTCCTCTCGTGCGGCAAACATTTTCCGGGCTACACGCACGCCGGACTCGATCCCCACCACGAATTACCCCGACTCGGTCGGACTCGCGACGAGATGGAGGCCGAGGAACTCGCCGTATTCCGCTATTTTGCCGACAAGGTGGACAGCATGATGATCGGCCACATCGCCGTCGAGGGCCTCGACTCGAGCGGCCTGCCCGCGTCCCTATCGCCGGAAATTATCTCCAATCTCCTCCGTCGCGACCTTGGTTTTGGCGGCCTTGTGATGACCGATGATCTCGATATGGGTGCCATCCTGAATCACTACGGATTCGAGGAAACGATGCGTAAGGCCGTGATCGCCGGGAACGACATGATCATGATCTGCCATCGTGTCGAAATGGCAGAACGCGCCGTCGAAGCGGTCGCGTCGCTGTCGGCTGCCATCCTCGACCAGGCTTTCGCCAACCTGACTGCATTTAAAAATTTCCTGGTGGAGCCGGACCCATTTTCGGAGGACGCCTTCCAACTTCTCGATGCCGAAGTCTGGAAGCTCCGCGTCGCCACGCTCGGCGAAGAACTGGCCGCCGCCCGCAGCCCGGAGGACGGCAAACGCTCACCAGTCGAACTCTATTGAGCTGAAACCCCTTCTGCGGCAGTGCGTTGTCCCTGACGTGCCGGTTTGCTGCTTGACCGTTTCAATGGATGGCCATACTTACGGCCATATGAAAACCACCATCGAAATCGACGACGGCAAGCTAGCCCGGATCATGAAACTCACGGGATTGCGGACCCGGAAAGAAGCCGTCGATTGGGCGCTCACCGAGGCTGAGCGGATCGCCATTATCAATAACATTGCTGCTGAGCCATGGGAGCCCTCCGTGGTGGCGGAGTCGGTCGATCCCGGCTACGACATTCTTGCTCTGCGGCGGCAGCCCGTAGGATACGCCGACGGTAAATGAAAAACCTGCTCGTCGACTCCGCCGCCTACATCAATTTGTTGCGGAGCGGAATGGACGTGCGGCAGCGGCTCCTGCCCTTCCTGCGCACCGGATGCCTCTACAACTGCGGCGTCGTCCGGGCCGAGGTCCTGAGGGGAATAAAGTCCCCACGAATGCGCGACGAGCTGGAAGCATTTTTCGACGTAATCCCCGAGGTGCCAGCCGACGCGCGAATCTGGCGCTATGTTTCGCAGGTCGGCTGGGATTTGGGACGGCGAGGCAAGTGGCCTCCGGTCACGGATCTCGTGATTGCAGCCAGCGCACTGCGAACCGGAGCCCAGCTCGTCTCGCCCGATTCGCACTTCGCCGACATTCCCGGGCTGACGGTGCTGGCCGCCATTCCGTCGGCCTGAACGCAGCGGAGCTCCTGAGTCTCCACCGCGAAAGGATGGGATGGGTTATGAGTTGCCGACGATCGTTTTGTGCGCTCAACTCGCGGGCGGGAAAATTCTTCAAACTTTAGGGAAAAAACAGGGTGAACACGACCTCCGACTACATCACGACCGGCTTCGCAAAAATCGATTCCGACATTCGCTACCTCATCGACCGTCTGCGCACCGTGCTGACAAATCTCGGCGAGTTCGAAGCGGCCAATTTGCTTCCGTGGCAGGACGCCGACGAAAATCCAGCCGAGATTTCGGAGACACCGGAAACCCCGTCCATTGAGCAGGCATACTCGATCGCGTTCCAGCTCCTCAACATGGTGGAGGAATGCGCAGCCGGCCGCACCCGCCGGTCGCGCGAACACGCCAACGCCGCTCGCGAAAACCCGGGAACGTGGGCCTATTATCTCGAACGCCTGAAAACCAACGGATTTACACCCGAGCAGATCGCGGAATTTCTGCCGACGGTGCGGGTCGAGCCGGTTCTCACCGCCCACCCGACCGAGTCGAAACGTCCAGCCGTGCTCGCGCAGCACCGCGTCCTGCATGGGTTGCTCGAGAATATTGGTGATGCGCAGCTCGCTCCAGCCGACCGCAATCGTCTGAAAGATATCATCACGGTCGCTCTTGAGCGGCTCTGGCGTTCCGGCGAAATCCTCCTCGACAAACCTGAGGTCTCCGCGGAGCGCACCGGCATTCTTTTTCACCTCCGGGATGTTTTTCCGCGCGCGTTACCGCTGCTGGACCGCAGTCTGGAAGATGCGTGGGAGAATGCCGGATTTCCGGCGGAGCTCCTCGAGTCGCCCGCGGCATGGCCGCGTCTTCGCTTTGGCACCTGGGTGGGCGGCGACCGCGATGGCCATCCGCTCGTGACCCCGGAAGTCACTCGCGAAACGCTCGCAGAACTCCGCCGCAGCGCCCTCATCGTCGTGGATCGCGAGCTCCAGCTGCTCGCCTCCGCACTGCCCCTTTCCGTCACCGTGCAGGAACCACCGGATTCGCTCCAATTGCGAATCCAGGAGCTGAGCGACCTGCTCGGGCCAATCGCTTCCGAAATTCGGTCACAATACCCCGACGAGCCGTGGCGCCAACTCACGCTCATGATCCGGGCCCTGCTGCCGCTGGAGGAACATCGCGACGACTATGCCCAGCTCGCGGAAACCGCCGTCACCTACCGCTACGCGGATGAACTCGACGCCGATCTCCAGCTGCTCCACGACGCGCTCGTCGCCATTGGAGCCACCCGGCTTTCCCGCCAGACGGTTTGGCCCGTCCGCCGTTCGCTCGACGTTTTCGGATTCCACCTCGCCGCCCTCGACATTCGCCAGAACAGCAAGTTTCACGACCTGGCCATTGCCCAGATTCTGCAGGCCGCCGGGTTGCCCGGAAGTGATTTTGCCGACTGGGATGAAGACCGCCGCGTCGCTTTTTTAACCGAAGAGCTCAAGTCACCCCGGCCGTTCCTTTACCAGGATGCGGGCATCGGACCCGAAGCAGACGCCGTCCTCGGCTGCTACAGCGTGATGCGCGCGCACATCCGGCAATTTGGCGCCGAGGGCATCGGATCGCTCATCGTGAGCATGACGCGGTCGCTTTCCGATCTGCTCGTCGTTTACGTGCTCGCTCGCGAAGCCGGACTCACGAAATGGGTCAACGGCCAGCTCGTCAGCCAGTTCCCGGTCGTCCCGTTGTTCGAAACTCAGGAAGATCTCGCCAAAAGCGCGGGCCTGATGGCGGCATTTCTCGCTCACCCGGTCACCCAACACAGCCTGCGTCACCAGCGCACCCTGCGCCGCAGCACACCAGCCCGAAGCGCCCGCCGACCCATCCAGCAGGTGATGATCGGCTACAGCGACAGCAACAAGGATTGCGGCATTCTTGCGAGCCAGTGGTCGTTGCACAAATCCCAGCGCGAAATCACCGCAGCAGGTGACGAAGCGGGTGTACAAATCCGCTTTTTCCACGGCCGCGGCGGAACGATCAGTCGTGGTGCGGGCCCAACCCACCGATTCCTCGACGCTTTGCCTGCCGGCACGTTGCAAGGCGATTTCCGCCTCACCGAGCAGGGCGAGACCATCGCCCAGAAATACGCAAATCTGCCTACGGCCGCTCACAATCTGGAGCTCATGATCGCAGGGGTGACAGCCGTTTCGCTCGAGCAGGCGTTCGGAACCACGGCCCCGCGACCCGAAGCCGACGCCGTCTGGGAAATGCTCTCGGAGACCAGCACCGCGACGTACACTGGACTCGTGAGAGCCGAGGGATTTATCGACTTTTACTCCTATGCCACTCCGATCGATGCACTGGAGGTCACCCGCATTGGATCCCGCCCCGCCCGTCGCACCGGGCAACGGACTCTGGCTGACCTGCGCGCGATTCCATGGGTCTTCAGCTGGAACCAATCCCGCTATTATCTCCCCGGCTGGTTCGGTGTCGGATCCGCACTCGAGACGCTTTCAACGCAGCAGCCCGAAGTTTACGCCGCCATCCGCAACGAACTCCGGGACCGCCCCGTGCTTTATTACGTGCTGACCAACGTCGAAACGAATCTCGCCAGCGCGGATCTCGCCATCATGAAAGAATATGCCGCTCTCGTCCCCGACGCAGAGATTCGCGACCGCTACGTGGGGCGGGTCGAAGAAGAATTCAACCGCACCCGGCGAATGCTCGATGACATCTTCCAGGGTTCCGTCGAGTCCCGGCGCCCCCGCATGCTGAAGACCCTCCGACTCCGGGCCGACGCCCTCCTCGTGCTTCACCGCCGCCAGATCGCCACCCTGCGGGAATGGCGCGCGGCCAAATCCGGCGAAAAATCCGCCGAACTTCTGCCCCGGGTCCTCCTTTCCGTCAACGCCATCGCCAGCGGTCTTCGCACCACGGGCTAATCCCCCCATTCAAGCATCCACCATGCGTTACCTCATCATCATCGCGGCACTCATCGCCGGCTTCGCTTATTTTTATTTTACGGGCGATCCGGGATTTACCTCGACTGCCAATCCGACACCGACACCTCCCCCGCCTCCGACGCCCGCCGAACAAATTAGTGCGTTCCTTGGGAAAAAACCGGTGGCTGCGGTGAATCTCGCCCGCCTGACTGACACCTATCCTCAAATCGCGCAAAGCATCCTCACCAACCAACTGATGACGGTGAACGGAAAGATTGGAGGCTTCCTCGTCTCCGGCATCGACAACAACAAACTGGACGTTCTGTTGATCACTGGAAGTCAGCGTACGATCACGATCCGGTTTGATTTGAATAAATACGCCGTGGCAAGTCTTGCAACAAATCAGCGGGATACCGGGCGCTACGTCAAAATCGGCCGCGAACTGCACTACGTTTCCCGCGACGGCAAAGACCGCCAGCTGCTTTACGCGGAAGGCGAAACACTCCAACAAAAAGCCCGGTTCGAGCGCATCCTTCCGCCTACAATTCTCCTCAACGCGGAGAATTGAGTCTGAAAGTCACTTCTCCAGCGGTTCGACCAAGGCGATCAGCCCGCTTGGGTGGGTGACAACAAAATCGGGACCGAGAGCTTCGAGCGCGCGCGGGCTGTTGTATCCCCAGGTGACCGCTGCGACGCGGATACCCGCCTTTTTTGCCGCCTCGATGTCGCGCGTTTCGTCACCGACAAACAGCGCCTCGGCGGCGGAAAATCCCTGCTTTTTCATCGCCTGCCGGATTTCACGCGCCTTGCCCATCAGGCGCGACGAGCTGCGCACAAATTCAAAGACCTCCAGGTCGTGATTTTTCAAAAAGATTCCGACGTTTTCCTCGGAGTTCGACGTGATGATCCCGAGCCGCAGTCCGCGCTGGTGCAGCTCACGCACAGTCGCGCAGACGTCGGTGATCGGCTGGATTTCGTGAATGCGACTCCGCAGGCGTTTGATTCCGTGTCGGGAAATCGAGGGCAATTTGCGTGCCGAGATCTTCAAAAATGCCATGAGCTGACGGGTGGACATGTCGCGGGCGCGGTCGATATCACCGGTGGCCAGTGGGCGAAATTTGTATTCCGCCGCGAGTTGATTCAATATCTCGAGTCCGGCTGCGAAGGTGTCGCCGAGGGTCCCATCGAAATCGAAAATCACCACGCGCACGTCCGACGGCAGCGGTGCGGGCTCAACCGGCCGCGACCGGCCGAAAACGAAGCGGGCCAGGCGTTTCAAACGGATGTCGCGAGTTCTTCCGGAAGTTCCATCGTGCCCTTGAACTTCGATTCTTCGCGATCCTGACCAAAATTCGCCGCGACGAGCGCCGTGATCCGCTCAAATTCGTCTTCGGAAAGCGCAGGTTTGTCCGGCGCGGCGGCAAATTCTGCGATTTGCCCGGAGTCGTAGATGTTTGGAAGGGTGGACGCGACGCGGTCGTCTTTCAGCAGCCAAAGCAGGGCCGCCTGGCCAAGGGTCCGCTCGCCATCCCGCTCGAGGAAACGAAGCTGTTCCACCTTGCGCACCCCGTTGATCAGCCAGGATCGCGGGCGATGGTTGCGGTGGTCGTTCGGCGGGAACACGGTGTCTTCGGTGTAACGACCCTCCAACATGCCGGAGGAATGCGGCACGCGGATGAGTGCCATCGTGTCCGCACCAGCCTCGCGCGCAGCGTCCTGAATGGCCTCGCCGGGATATGGCTCGAGCAGGTTGTAAATGTGCTGAATTACGCCGGGGTTCCGTCGTCGCACGGCCGCGACACCTTCTCCCAGCCACCCAATCGCCGGGCCAAGCGCCACACCGGACGTCCGGATTTTCCCCTCCGCGCGTAAATCGTCAAGCACCGCCCAGAGCGCATCGTCCGCGGTTTGTTCCATGCGAATATTGTGCAATTGAAGGATGTCGATCCGATCCGTTCCGAGGCGTTTCAACGCTGCGTCCGTCGCCTGGCGGATCGCGTCCGGTTCGAAATTCTGCGGAATCTCACGCTGACCCCGGCGTCCATCGCCATGATTGACGAAGTCATATCCGACCTTCGTCGCGATCACGATATCGTCCCGACGATTCCCAAATGCCTGCGCAATCAATTCTTCGCTTCGCCCGTTGCCGTAGGTGTCCGCCGCGTCGAAAAGCGTGATTCCGTGATCGTATGCCTCACGCATCAACGCCACGGCTTCACCGTCTGTGTATTGACCCCACCATCCGGTCGAGACCGTCCACAGGCCAAACCCGACCTCGCTCACCGTCACATCTGAGCCGCGCAACTTCCGGTATTTCATCGAGGTCATCAGTACATGCGGCACCGACCGATTTCCAGCAGAAGCACGTCGCCGATGTTCCCGTCATCCGCCCTTGTTTCACTTCCGGCGTTGGTTACGTTCGCGCCCTATGATCGTCATTGTCGGCGCGGGTCTCGCGGGGTTGGTCTGTGCGAAAACTCTGCACGAAGCTGGCCGGGAATTTCTCCTGTTGGAAGCTGCCGCCCAGCCCGGCGGGCGCGTCCGCACCGCGACGATTGATGGATTCACCATCGACTGCGGATTTCAGGTGTTGCTGGATTCTTATCCCGCGGTGCGACGCCACCTCGACCCTGAGGCCCTGGATTTGCGGGCATTCGACGCGGGCGCTCTGCTTTTCGAGAACGGCGATTTTCATCGGGTGATGGATCCGCTGCGCCACCCCGAGTGGTTACTTTCCTCCGCACTGACGCCAGCTCTGCCCTTTCCGGATCGCATGCGCTTCGCGACATTGATTGCAAGCTGTTGCGTCCATTCCGACTCGGCGTTGTTGTCACGTGCGTCCTCACCGGCCGATGAATCGACCCGCGACCTGCTCGCGCGGTTGGGTTTTTCGGCCGCATTTGTCCGGCGTTTCGTGGAACCATTTTTTGGCGGCGTGTTTCTGGATGATTCCCTCGCCACCAGCGCCAGCCTGTTTCGTTATTACCTCAAAAAATTCGCGACGGGCCGCGCAACGCTGCCTGCACGCGGCATCGGTGCCATTCCGGACCAGCTTGCCAGCCGCCTTCCTGCCAAGTCGGTGCGCTTTTCGACACCCGTCGCGGGCCTGACACTCGACAACAACCGTGTTGCAGGAGTTCACACAGCCACGGGTGAGGTGATCCCGGTCACGCAGGTTGTTCTCGCGACCGACGAACCCGCCACGCTTCGTCTGCTCGGCCACGATTCTTCGCTGGCCAGGCCGGCACTGGGCTGCACCGCGGTTTATTTGAGATACCCGGTTTCGCTTTACAGCGGTCGACTCCTTGTCCTGCCTGCCGGACCCGGCCGCCTCGTTCGCCACTTTACCCAGCTCACCAACACCGCGCCGGAATACGCACCACCCGGCCAACACCTCATCAGCGCCACCGTGCTCGACCGGGGAGGTCGCGATGATGCGAACCTCACCACCGATGTCATCGCCGAGATCGAAACGATTTTTTCCGAAGCCCGCGGCCACCTTCAGCCGGTTGCCATCCTCGACGTCCCGTACGCCCAAATGCGCCAACCGGCCGGTTTTGCATCCCGGGTTGCAATTCCCAACCTGCCAGTTGGCGTCAGCCTCGCCGGCGATCAGACGGGTTTCTGCAGCATCGAATCCGCAATGCACTCTGGCGAAGTAGCCGCCCGCCGCCTGCTCACGGCGTGACTAACGTCCCCTCGGTCGACGAACGATCAAGGACCTGACACGCTGAACTTCAACACCATATGAGTCAAATGCTCTTAACGTCACCGTGGTGCGTCGGGCTCTCAGAAAAATCCGGAACGCCCATCGCTCATTCCCAGTTGCTGTCAGAGTCCCCGGAGAACCCGTCGCCTGACAGGTGATTCGTTCCACTCCACGAGCCGTTCCACGAAGCGTCAGGCTTGCCCGTCGAGTGATAATCCGGGTACCTCCATTTAGTGACAGGGATGGCGCGGCCGGGATTGGCAGCTGCAAATCGACGATCGTCGGGCGAAATGCGGCGATGATTTCGCGATTGGCACGCAGCGTGGCAGCGGCATTGGTGAATCCAACAACTCCTGTCGGTTGTCCTACATAAGTCAGCTCTGGAGCAGAAAATCTCAGGAGCCGCGTGGCATTGCGCGCCGCGGCGTCATCGGTCGAAGCCATTATCGTCACGTAATTTTTTCCGCCGGAGGTGAATGAATGGGCGAACGAGTCGGGGAACCAGGAGCTCGGGCGGCTGGGGTAACTCTCCGCCAGGTGGCGATTTCCCTGATTGTGGCCGACCTCGTGGACGAATGTGTCGATCGGATTTTGCGCACGGACCAGATTGAACGCGTTGGGAAGCGATGCGGCGGTGTTTACGTTAGCAAGACCACCGGTCACGCTATTCTCCAGCCACAGCGAAACGATGTCTGCCCCGTAGGTGTCCCGGAGGTCATGAATCTCATCGATCCGGCTATCGTCGGGCGTTCGAAGTTCGAGCAGCGCACGAGCGAAATTTTCAGCAACCGGGTAGAAATAGTCGATCGGCAGGATCGCGACCGCCCGCAGGACGAGAGGCACGTTGGAATCGACATAGGCGGTATTTGCCGCCGCAACGGCGGCCTGGATCTTGGCTCGAATCGCGGAATCACTCGTCGGCACACCGGGATTGCCGCCGAGGACAACCCGCGCCTGGTTATTGAACAGGATGAGGACGTCCTGCACCGTCGTATTTGGGGGCACTGCTGCCATTGCAAACGGTTTCGGATCGACCTCGGAAAGCGCCCCGGTTGTGGATCGAGTTTCAACTACGTCGTGGAGCCCGTCAGCGTCGCTCGCAGTCACGGTATCGGTCGCGCAAGGAAGACGATCTACTGCGTTGATCGTTGAGACAACCGTGCGTCCGTCTGCATCCGTGCGCACTTCATAATCTCCTCCCGGTGCCGCGTGAACCGAAGTGTAGATCGTGTCCTGGTGACGGCTGATGATGACCCTTCCGTGCGGCGAGTCGTTGATTCTGGCGACTAACACACGATTCGCCCCATCCGGCGAGAGCGGGGTATTGCTACGCACGGCCACGCGCAGAAGCAGATCAGGGAACAGTGACAGAGTGAAAATCTCTCCGTCTCGGAGAGAGTCGAGCGATGCAAATCCAAAAATATCGTGCATCATAGCGACGCGCTGGCGCGGCGAACCGGCGAGTTGGTAGTGACGGTGTGTTGCAGCCGCCGCGAGAACCCTGTCCGGGGGCGACTTCGGCAAATTTTGGTCTCCTTGAGAAAGAATCATCCCCCTTGCCGCATCCCGGAACGGGACTGAAGTAGGACCATCGACCGACTCGGCAGCTGATGTCACACCCGGAGGGATGTCATTGGGAATCGGGCGACTCGCTAGGATCGCAACCGCAACAAATGCAACCAGTACGGCGAACAAGGCGAAAAAGCAAAGGGGGCGGCAGCGCATACAGTCTCTATGATTACTAGAGCATCCGTTTCCCGCGCGCGGAAATTTTTTTACTTTTGTCCCATGATTCGAGGACCGTCTCACAAGATGACCCCGCGTCTGGATCCGCCTGCTGTATCTCCTTCCGATTGCGGGCCAACCACCTTCGGTGTGGATATTTTACTGCTCCGAGGTCACCTTCCCCACCTTGACCAGCATAAGCGCCTCCATGATTCTGCGTCTCGCCCACAACGCCCCTGATTCCCGGCTCCGGTGCCGGTAGGCCCTCCGCGATCTCTCAAGACCTAATGATTCTCGCCCTCTCGACTTGTTGGAATTCCAGCCGCCACACCAACGGCGAAGCGATGCTGAACGAAATTATCGACCTTGGGTTCGACCACATCGAACTCAGTCACGGCATCAACCTTTCGCTGATCGAAGGTGTGCTCAAACGGGCCGAGCGTGGTGGCATCACGTTCACCAGCCTCCACAATTTTTGCCCGCAGCCGGTCGAGGTGATGTCCGATTCGCCCGACTGCTACGAGTTCAGCTCCAGCCGCGACGACGTACGCAAACGCGCGGTCAAAATGACGCTGCAAACCATTGATTATGCCCACCGTCTGGGGGCGAAACGCATCGTGCTGCACCTCGGATCGGTCAGCGAAATGCGCGGCTTCACTCGTGAGCTCATCACCATGGTTCACGAAGGCCGTTACCTTTCGAAAGAGTACGCCGAGCGCAAACTGAAGGGCGTGATCGACCGCGAGGCGAAATCTCCGGTCGTGCTCACGCGCGTCACCGAGTGCCTCAAACCCATCATCGATTCCGCCGGCGAAAAAGGGATCCGCCTCGGCGTGGAAAATCGGGACAGCTACGAATCGGTGCCGTCCGAACACGAATTCCCGCGCCTGCTCGACGAGTTGGGACCCGTCTGTGGCTACTGGCACGATTTTGGCCACGCTCAGCGGAAGGCGAATCTTTCGCTACTCGACCACGTCGAGTGGATCCGGACCATCGGATCCCGCGCCATCGGCTGTCACCTGCACGACGCCCGCTGGCCGGTCGAGGACCATTGTGTGCCCTTCAGCGGGGAGATCGATTACCACGCGCTGGTGCCACACTTTCCGTCGGACATCCCCTTCGTGATCGAGCTGCATCCCAAACGCGACGCGCAGGAAATCGTCGCTGCCGCCGCACGCTGGAGAGAAGAATTCGGCGCGTGAAACGCATCATCACCACCGCGCTCCAGGCGGCGATTTCCATAGGGTTGATCTGGTGGATCTTTCGCGATCCCGCCAAACGGACCGCGATGGCTGCCGCACTCGAGCAGGCCGAGTTGTGGTGGTTTCTTCCCGGTCTCGCCGCCATCGGTGGAGCCGTGGCTCTTCAGACGACGCGATGGAAAATTCTCCTCGATGCCATCGACATTCATCTCAGCTGGCTGCGCTGCGCCCGGCTTTTGCTGATCGGCATGTTCTTTAATCTTTTCCTGCTCGGTTCGACCGGCGGTGACGTGGTGAAGATTTTTTACACGATGCGGGAGGCCGGATCGGCCAAGGCTGCGGCGTTCCTGAGCATCGTTGTGGACCGGGTCGTTGGTGTGGTCGCCCTGGCCGTTGTCTCGCTGGCGGTGGTCATTGTCCGGTGGGACGCGCTTGTGAGCACGCCCATCGCCCAGGCATTTCTCGCCACACTCGGAATCATCATGGCGGGATTTCTCGGCGTGATCGCGGTCGGAGCCGCCATCGCGATTTTTCGTCTGCAGGATCGCCTGCCTGCCCGGATGCCACTACGCCAGACATTCGTGGACCTCGCCGTGGCCACCGGGCGTTACGCCCGCGCTCCCCGTGCGCTGATCTCTGCGTTCCTCCTTTCGATCCCGTCCCATCTTTTGCTTTTCCTGCCGTTTTATTTCGCCGCCCGGGCCTTCAATGCCCGAGCCACCCTGCTCGACGTGGTGTCGGTGATGCCCATCGTGAATACGATCACGTCCTTGCCGATCAGCCTGTCCGGCGTCGGTGTGCGCGAGCAGCTTTTCGAACAACTCATGGGGTCGCTTTACGGCATCCCGGACGCCGAAAGTGTGCTCATTTCGCTCGGCGGATATCTCATGGCGGTCGCGTGGTGTCTCGCCGGCGGCGCCGTTTACCTCGCCTACCGACCCACGGATGCCGCCAGCATCAGCGAGATCACTGCTGCGGCGGCCAAAACCGCCCCGCGCTCCCAGCCGTGAAAATCGCCGACCGACCCCGCGTCCTCGCGAATTTCGCCCGATCGGTCGATGGCAAGGTTTCAACCCGGAACCACACGCCGTCCGGATTCACGTCGCCCCGCGACAAGGCCACCCTGCTTGCCATTCGTGCGCTCGGAGACGCGGTGATCGCCGGGCGCAACACCGTCGCCGCCGATACGATGAGCATGGCTCTGCCGGACACCGGTCTGCAACGAGCCCGCCGGAAACGCGGCCAATCGCCGGAACCAATTCGTGTGATCATCAGCGGGCGCGGACGTTTCGATCCCGACTGGAAAGTTTTCACCACGCCGGGTGCACCACGGATTCTTTTCAGCACGAGCGTCATGCCGGCTCAGCGGCAACGCGCCCTCGCTTCGCTGGCCGACATTCACCTCGACCCCGGCGCGCGCATCGATCTGCCCGGCGTCCTCCGCACCCTGCGTCGCGATTACGATGTCGAGACGCTCGTATGCGAAGGGGGTCCCGGGCTGTTTCGATCGCTCGCCGAGATTGACGCCATCGACGAAATCTTCCTAACCGTCGCGCCCGTCATATTTGGCGGTGCCAAAGCTCCCACGCTGACCGGAACGAATCCGGAATTCCTCACACGCATCCGCACCTTCACGCTCGTAAACATGGATGTCGTGGACGCCGAGTGTTACCTGCATTACGTCCGCCCGAATTGATGAATACCGAGTCCTCGATCCTGATTCGCGCACCGAAGGAAAAAATCTTCGAGTCCGCATCCGATCTTTCCCGCTGGCCGGCAATCCTGCCCCACTATCGTTACATCACCTACCTCGAGCGCGGTAATCACCGTCACGTCGTCAAGATGGCTGCGCACCGGGACGGGATTCCGATTTCGTGGGTTTCCGAGCAAACCATCGACCACGAGAAGCTGGAGATTCATTTCCGCCACCTCCGCGCGTTCACCAAAGGCATGGCTGTCGTCTGGTCATTTGCCGATACGCCCGACGGCACTCTCGTCAAAATTGTGCACATTTTGAATTTTCGCATTCCCTGGCTGGCTCCCATCGCGGATCGCATCATCGGGGGATTTTTTATCGAAAACATCGCTCACAAGACGCTCGCAACCTTCAAACAGCACCTCGAGCGTCCAGAATGAAGCGCCGCGCGGTCATCACTGGCATCGGGCCGCTCACCTGCATCGGCACGGGCCGGGACGCATTCTGGCAGGGCCTGCTTGCCGAACGCACCGGCATCGGCCACCTCACGCGATTCGATGCGTCGATGTTCGATGCGCATTGCGCTGGCCAGGTCGAAGACTTCGATCCGCTTGATTTTTTCAGCCCGCATCGGACCAAACGCCTGGATCGTTACGCCCAATTCGCCGTGGCCTCGACCCATCTCGCATTGCGCGACTCGGGACTCGAATGGTCCACCGAGCGGCCGAATCCCCGGATCGGTGTGAGTTACGGGACCGCGCTCGGCGGCATTTCGAACGCCGAAGCCGAATACGCGCCGTTCCTAGAAAAAGGCCCGCGCGCCGTCAACCAACTGCTCGCGCTCCAGGTATTTGGCGGCTCCGCTCACTCGAATATCGCCATCGAATTTGGCTTTCAGGGAGTTGGCACCACGAATTCAAACAGCTGCGCCAGCGGCCCGATTGCGATCGGTGAAGCGATGCGTTTTATCCGCGACGACATGGCCGATGTGATCATCGCTGGAGCCGCCGAATCCCCGCTCAGTCCGCTGACATTTGGAGCCTTTGCCATGATCAAAACCATGAGCCGCCAGGATCCGCCTGTCGCCTGCCGGCCTTTCGACGCCCATCGCGATGGCTTCGTCATGGGCGAAGGTGCCGCATCATTTGTCGTGGAAGAGTACGAACACGCCAAAAAACGCGGCGCGCGCATCTACGCCGAGATCCTTGGCTACAGCCTGAGCAACGACGCGTTTCACATGACGTCCCCGCACCCCAGCGGCGAACCCGCGACCCGCACAATCCAGAATGCGCTTGCCGACGCTCGACTGGATGCCACCGCGATCGACGCGATCAACGCCCATGCCAGCTCGACGCGCGTCAACGACGCCAACGAAGTTCGTTGCATCAAAGCGGCGCTCGGGCCTCGTGCGTACGACATCCCAGTGAGTGGCACAAAGGCCTACACGGCTCACCCACTGGGCGCGACGGGAGCCATCGAGGCCGCGGTCTGCTGCCTGACGCTGGAACATCAGTGGGTGCCGCCAACGCTGCACTACGAACACCCCGACCCGGAATGCGACCTCGACATCGTGCCCAACCACGGCCGCGAATACCCGGTTCGCACCATTCTGAGCAATTCCTTCGGATTCGGCGGCATCAACGCCTGTCTCGTCCTCGGAAAAGTTTGAATCACTGCGGCAGCTCGCCCGCATCCATGGCAAAGCCGTGTTCGGCGGCGGGAAATGCCCCCCGACGGACTTCGTCCACGTAACTGGAAACTCCCGCCAGGAACAACTCGCGGCCGGCGACGTATTGTTTTGCGAGTCGCAACTTTCGCGTGCCCAAACCGAGGACGTCGTTCGCGATCAAAACCTGACCGCTGCAAAATCTTCCCGCGCCAATCCCGATGGTGGGAATGGTCAGCCGTTCGGTGATGACTTGCGCGAGAGATTCCGGGATCAATTCCAGGACGATCATTGCGGCACCCGCCTGCTCGACCGCGACGGCATCGGCGATCACGGATTCGGCCTCCTCGCGGCTGCGCCCCTGCACACGACCTTTTTTCCCCGGCTCGTAAAGCGTCTGCGGGGTGAACCCCACGTGACCGCACACCGCTATACCCTCCACGACGATCGCACGTATGATGGCCTCCTTGGCGACGCCGCCCTCGAGCTTCACGATGTCGGCTCCGCTGTTGGTCAATCGTCGCGCTGCGGAAATTGACACCGCCGCGTCGTCGTAAGTTCCAAACGGCAGATCCGCCAGCACGGCTGCCCGCACGACGCCACGTCGCACCGCCTGGAGGTGGTGGACAATGTCGTCCAGCGTGACCTCACGCTCACTCGTGTAACCGAGGCAATTTGTGCCGACACTGTCGCCGACAAACAACAGGTCCACGCCTGCCGCATCAAGGATCTGCGCCGTGGGATGATCGTACGCCGTCAGCGCAACGATTTTTTCCCCGCCGGCCGCCCGGTTACGCAGGCCATCCACGGTCACACGCTCAGTCATGCCGACAATAAACTCCACGACCCGGCGGATTGCGACGCTTCATCCCGCGGACAATAGCTCACGAGCCGTCGCCACGTCGGAAGCGATTTGATTTTTCAACGCTTCGATCCCGTCGAATTTCCGTTCCGCGCGCAGATGTTTCACAAACGTCACTTCAACGTCTTCGCCGTAAATGTCCGCATCGAAATCGAAAAAATGAACTTCGAGCGTCCGACTCGGGGTCTCGGCAACCGTCGGGCGGAACCCGATATTCGCCACGCCCGTCAAACGTTGTCCGTCGAGTGCCGCGCGCACCGCATAAACCCCATCGGGTGGAAATTGTTCGTTGTGTGCGCGCAAATTTGCGGTCGGAAATCCGATGGCCCGGCCGAGCCGCTGACCAGCCTCGACGGTGCCGAGAATTGTGAAATCCCGCCCGAGGCAGCGGCGCGCGGTTCCGAAATCCCCTTCTTCCACCGCACGTCGGATTCGTGTGCTGCTGATGATCTCACCGTCGAGGGCCACCGGCGGCATTTCGTTCACCGCAAAACCCAGTTCCGCTCCGAGCTGCCGCAGCAGGTCAACGCTGCCCGCCCGACCCCGTCCGAACGCCCATTGGTGGCCAACGCAAATTTGCCGGAGCGACGGGCACGACCGCGCGAGCGCACGGATGAAGTCTGCGGGTTCCTGTGCCGCAAAATCCTCGTTGAACGGAACCAGGAGCAGCCATTCGACGCCGAGAGCTGCGATCAAACGCTGTTTGTGTGCGGTTGACGTGAGCAGGCGCGGTGCCCGTTCCGGCCTCAAGAATCGGGCGGGGTGCGGCTCGAATGTCAGCACGACCGCCGATCCGTCACACGCAGTTGCCGACTTTTGTGATTGGCCGATCACCGCCTGGTGACCGAGATGAACCCCATCGAAAACTCCGATCGAAAGTACGACCGGTCCGGGGATTTGGCTCAATTCCGCGATGGACCGCAGGACGCGCATCACGCACCGCGCAGGCGGGAAACTTCGGGAAGGCTCATCACGCGGGCCACAATTTCTTCTCGGGGAAGCGACTTGAGTTCGTCGATGGTGATCCCGCCATCCACGCTGAAGCGTCCAGATTTCGTGCGACGCAGCGCGCGTAAGTGCGCACCACAATTCAGCTCCGCACCGATATCATGCGCGTAGGTGCGCACGTAAAATCCCTTGCTGCAGACGACCCGGAAGTCGATGTCCGGGAATTTCACCGCGAGAATCTCGTGCGCGTAAACGTGAACAAACCGCGGTTCGCGTTCCACCGTCTTTCCCTGCCTCGCGAGTTTGTAAAGCGGCACGCCGTCCTTCTTGATCGCACTCACCATCGGGGGCGTCTGGTAAAAATCCCCGTGAAATTTCGCGAAGGCGGCGTCGAGTTCGGCGACCGAAATCTCCGGCACCGGCTTCGTCTCGGTCACCACGCCGTCCGAATCCTGGCTGTCCGTCACCTCGCCCAATCGGAGTGTTCCCGCGTACTCCTTGTCCTCGCTCATGAGCAGGTCCTGGATCTTGGTGCCACGACCTATCGTAATGAGAAGAAGCCCGGTCGCCAGCGGATCAAGGGTACCGCAATGGCCCACCTTCTTGATTCCGAGCGATCGCCGCACGATGCCCACGACGTCGTGCGACGTCATGCCCGGCGCTTTGTCGACGATCAGGACGCCGTCAATCAAGGTTTCCGACTTCATCACAAACAGCGTCGAGAAATTGCGTTTCCACGTCTTCGAGTCGCCCCGCGATCCGGGCACCGGCGGCCAGCGAATGCCCGCCTCCACCAAACTTCATGCACACGCGGCAGACGTCCACGCGAGGATCTTTCGATCGCGCGCTCACCCGCACCATGCCGTCGCCGAGATCTTCGAAAAAGACGGCCGCAATCACCGAATCGACGGCACGCAGATGATCGATGATTCCTTCGTTATCTTCCGGGAGCAGGCCGAGTTCCTCGGAGACATTTTTTGAAAGCCGGAAGCTCGCAACCCGGTCGTCCGAGCGGAACGTCGCGGAATTCAAAGCGTGCCGGAGCAGTTCGAGGCGGCGTTTCGGCATCGTGTCGTAAATTGCCCGGGAAAGATCGCCGACGATCACTCCAGCCCGGATCAACTCGGCAGCGACGTTAAACGTCCGGGCCGTGGTGTTCGGATATTGGAACGATCCGGTATCCGTCGAAATCGCCGCAAACAGGTTGCCCGCGATTTCCGGCGTGATCGGAATTTTTTGGTCCTCGAAAAAATCGAACACGATCTGGCCGGTCGCGGGCGACTGGCTGTCGATGTAGTTCAGCGTGCCAAACCGGCCATTGCTGATGTGGTGGTCCATGTTGACAAATACCGGCGGCATCACCACCGCGTCGAGCACCGTGCCAAGTCGGTTCAGCACCGACGTGTCGAGTGCGACGAGAGCATCGGGAGACGTTTTTTCTGCCGATGGGGCGGTCAGCAGCTGCCATTCCGGCAGGTAGCGGAATTTTTCAGGCATGCCGTCCTCGTTCCACGCCAGCACCGTTTTGCCGAGGCTGCGCAGCCAGAGCGCGAACGCGATTGTTGATCCGAGTGCGTCGCCGTCGGGTCGGAGATGACTGGCGACGACGATCGTCTGCGCGCCGTGAAGCGCGTCGGCGATCTCTTGAAAAGTGGCGTTACTGCTCATGTTTGTTTCCATCGTCCTCGAAATCGTCGTCGGTCAGTTCTTCGAGCCCGAGTTCATTCATGATCGTGATCACCCGGGTGCCGCGTTCGATCGAGTCATCGAGGCGAAAATTGAGGTGCGGCGTATTTTTGAGGACGACGCGTTTCGAAAGTTCCTGCTGGAGCTCGACCCGGTGCAATTCCAGCGTTTCGATGGCAGCACGGCGCTGGCCATCCGTGCCGAGCGCGCTCACAAAAACGTGGGCCTGCTTGAGGTCGGGCGTGATGTCGACGTCGCTGATCGTCACCAACGGCGACGTGAACTGGAGGTCCCGGACAATCACGCTGCCCAGCTCCCGCTTGAGCAGTTCCCGGACGCGAACGAGTCGATGTTTCATGACGACAACGATCCTAGGGCTTGAGAAAAGCCGCGCTTACAGGGTCTGCGCGAACTTTTCGAGAGTGTACGCCTGGATGATGTCGCCAGGCTCGTAATCGGAATAGTCACCAAGTTTGATGCCGCATTCGAGGCCGGCACGCACTTCCTTGACCTCGTCCTGGAAGCGCCGAAGCGTTGCGATGCCGCCATCGTAAATCGGCTGTTTTTTCCGTACGACGCGTGCGCGAGCCGACCGTGGGATGCGACCATCCATCACCATGCAACCCGCGACCTTGCCCTTGGTCAGGTCGAATACCTGTTTGACCTCGGCGTGGCCGACAATCGATTCGCGGAGCTCCGGATCGAGCAAGCCGACCATGGCTTCTTTCAGCTGATCGATCAGCTCGTAAATGATGCTGAAGAGTTTGATCTGCACGCCCTCGCGTTTGGCGATCTGAGAGGCACTGTTTTCGACCTTCACGCCGAAGCCAACGATGATGGCGTCCGAAGCGGTCGCGAGCATGACGTCGGATTCCGTGATCGGCCCTACGGCAGCGTGAATGACGTCGAGCGTGATCTTGTCGCTCTTGATCTCTTTAAGCGCAGTGACGATCGCCTCCTGCGACCCGGCCACGTCCGCCTTGAGAACGATCTGAAGCGATTTCTTCTGGTCGCCAGCCATGCTCGCAAAGAAACTTTCGAGCGTGGCCCGCTGCGGGATTGAGAGTTTTTCAGATCGCAGCGATGCGAGCCGCTCTTCACCCAGCGTTTTGGCAGCCCGTTCGGAATCCATCACGAGCAATTCATCACCCGCCAGCGGCAGGCCGCTGAATCCGAGCACCTTCACCGGGGTCGACGGACCGGCTTCCTTCACCGGTTTGCCAAGATCGTTGATGAGTTGTTTCACCTTGCCGGAGAAGTTTCCGCAGATGAATGGCTGGCCGACTTTGAGAGTGCCAACCTTCACGATCACCGTTGCGGTCGGTCCGCGACCCGGCTCGATCTGGGCTTCAACAACGGTGCAGCGCGCGTCCGCGCCCGGATTGCCCTTCAGCTCGAGCACCTCGGCCTGGAGCAGCATATTCTCGAGCAGATTATCCAGACCGATGCCTTTGGTCGCCGAGACTTCGCAGCAAATGGTTTCGCCGCCCCAATCTTCCGGCGTGAGGCCATGCTCCTGGAGCTGACCTTTCACGCGGTCGATGTTTGCCGACGGCAGATCCACCTTGTTGATCGCGACCACGATGGTGACTTTTGCTGCCTTGGCGTGGCTGATTGCCTCGATCGTTTGCGGCATCAAGCCGTCATCGGCCGCGACGACCAAAATCACGATGTCGGTGACGTTTGCTCCGCGCGCCCGCATCGCGGTGAACGCGGCGTGGCCCGGCGTGTCGAGAAACGTGATCCGTTGCCCGTTCCGCTCGACGCTGTAAGCACCGATGTGCTGCGTAATTCCGCCGGCTTCACCGGCCGTCACGCGACTTTTGCGAATGGCGTCGAGCAGGGAGGTTTTGCCGTGGTCGACGTGGCCCATGAACGTGATGATCGGCGCCCGCAATTCGAGTTCCGCGGGTTTGACTTCCTTCGGGGGCGGAGGTGGAGGCTGGACGACAGTTTCGACCTTGTGAACTCCTTCGCCGGATTTGCGTTTCTCGCGCTCGAAGACAGCTCCGTGTTTTTCGCACACCTTTGCCGCAACGTCGGGCTCAATGGCCTGAGTGATCGACGCAAAAATGTTCATCTCCATCAGGTCGGCGATCAACTGGAACGGCTTCAACTCGAGTTGAGCTGCCAGATCGCGAACAATGATGGGAGGTTTAATGTGGACGACCTTGCGGCCATCTTCGACAACCGCCTCCGCCTCGGCGACCGTCTCTTCGACAACCGCTGGGATCTCGACTTCGGCAGGCGGCTCGGGTGCAACTTCGGCTGCTTTGGGTTCCTCGACCTTGGCCGGAACGCCAAACGTGCTGATTGGCGGGAGAAATGATCGCTGGCGACGCTCACCCTCGGCCTCCGGCTTGCGGACTTTTTTGACCCGCGGTTCGATCAGCGAGACCGTTTCGACCGGTGCCCGCGGTTCGGGCTCGGGCTTGGGAGCGGACTCGGCTGGAGTCTCGGCTGCAGCGCTACGCGCCGGCTTGGAGGTCCCGGTACGGGACGACGGAGCGGACCGCGTGGGCTTGACCGCTTTGCTTTCGGGTTTCGAGGATCGAACTTTGGATGCCATTGAAAAATCTGGAGACGGCGAACGCGTTCATGGCCGTGGACGCTAGGCGACGGCGGGTGAACTCGATGCGTGGGCGTGGGCTTTGGCGGCTTCGAGGATGCGCTCGCCCGTGGCGAGGTCGCAGCCAAGCATGCCAGCGATATCGTCAGCATCGGCCGTGACGATGGCGTCGATGGAATTCATTCCACCCGCGGTCAATTTGTCGGCGTCTTCCGCCGTGATGCCAAGCTGATCAGCCAGCGAAGACGCGGCCTGGGCTTTTTGGTTTTCGAAAGCCTGCTCGGCACTCTTGTCTTCCTGAATGTCGATGTCCCAGCCGGTCAGTTTGGCCGTGAGCCGGGCGTTCTGGCCTTTGCGGCCGATCGCCTGCGAAAGCTCTTCCTTGTCGACGGTTACGTAAATTTTCTTTTTCTCGGTATCGAGACGGATGGCATGAAGTTTCGCTGGCTTCAGTGCCTCTTTGACGAGTTCCTCGGGATCTTCGTGCCAGCGGAGGATGTCCACTTTTTCGTTATTGAGTTCGCGAACGATATTTTTGACACGTGATCCGCGCATGCCAACGCAGGCACCAACCGGATCGACCTTGTCGTCGGAGCTGTGCACCGCAACTTTCGTGCGGGCGCCCGCTTCCCGTGCGATGGCCTTGAGTTCCACCGTCCGGTCACCAATCTCGCTCACCTCGATTTCAAAGAGGCGGCGGACAAAATTCGGATGACTGCGCGAAAGGATGATTTCCGGCCCACGCACGCCATTTTGAACTTCGACGACGTACGCGCGAATGCGGTCGCCAATGCTGTATTCTTCAGTCGGCACCCGCTCACGGGAAGGCATGATGCCTTCAAATTTACCAAGATCGATCAAGACGTCGGAACGCTCGAATCGGCGGACGGTGCCGCTGACGATTTCTCCTGCACGATCTTTGAACTCCTCGTAGATCATGTCTTTCTCGATCTGGCGAATCCGCTGCATGATCGCCTGCCGGGCCGTCTGCGCAGCGATCCGACCGAAGTCTCGCGGGGTCACTTCGATCTCGAGTTCCTCGCCAACGACGACATCCGCCTTGATCTGGCGAGCTTTGCTCAACGAAATCTCGTCGTGCTGATTAACCACCTTCTCGACGACGATGGGCCGGGCAAAGGCCCGAATCTGCCCCGTCTTGGCGTTGATCTCGATCCGGAGCTCGCGGGCGGTGGCAAACGACTTTTTGGAAGCCGTCAGCAGTGCGCTCGAGATGGCCTCAACCAGGACATCCCGGCTGATACCCTTTTCGCGCTCGAGGTAATCGAGCATGGTCAGCAGTTCAGCAGCGTTCATACAGATAGGTGAGTCTTGCGATCAGAGTGAGTTTTCCGTTTGGAGCGGAACGAGTGAATATGCAGACCGCGCCCGGGTCGGTCAAGCTCCCAGCCAAACGGCGAAACTTCCCACCGGGAGCCAAAAAACCGGCGGGGACGTGCCGGATACGGCAGTAGCACGTCACACCGCCGGTCGAGCGGGCGAAAACCTTGGGAACCGATTATTCCCCCGCGGCTTTCGAAGTCTTTGGTTCTTTGGTGGCAGTTTCGGCCGGTGCGTCCTCGGCGGGCGCTTCCGATTTCGCCGCGGCCGGTTTGGCCACACGAAGTTTTTTGGTGGTCGCGGGTTTGGCCACAACTTCAGGCTCGGCTTCGACAGCGAGGTCAACCCACTCGATGAGAGCCATCGGAGCGGAGTCGCTCTGGCGTGGTCCGAGCTTGATGATGCGGGTGTAACCGCCGTTGCGCGTGGCGGCGCGGGGCGCAACCTCACTGAACAGCTTCTGCACGGCGGTTTTATGCCCCAGCAAATACCCGGCGGCCAGCCGACGGGCGTGAAGATCGCCTCGTTTGCCAAGGGTGACCATTTTTTCGGCCAATGGACGCACGGCTTTGGCTTTGGCAAGCGTCGTCTTGATGCGCTGATGTTCGATCAGGCTCACGACCTGATTGGCAAGAAGCGCGTCGCGGTGCGCGGCGTCGCGGCCGAGTTTGATGGTTTTTTTACGGT
Organism: Chthoniobacterales bacterium; assembly: GCA_041748215.1. Lineage (GTDB taxonomy): Bacteria > Verrucomicrobiota > Verrucomicrobiia > Chthoniobacterales > JAATET01 > JBGTDR01. Next base: position 2,350 of record JBGTDR010000088.1, on the reverse strand, counting down.
GTCTCATGGATGCGAATCGGCTGATTACGGCAGGATTTCCGCGGGCAGATCGATCAGGCCGGACTCGAATTTCATTCCGAGGCCGAGACCGAGCTGCTGGAGCTTGTCCTTGATTTCGTTGAGCGACTTTTTGCCGAAGTTCCGGTATTTGAGCATTTCGGCTTCGGACTTCATCGCGAGCTGCCCGACGGTCGTGATGTTGGCGTTGTTCAAGCAGTTGGCTGCCCGAACCGAGAGTTCGATCTCGTTGACGCTCATGTTGAGGAGTTTCTTGAGCCGCGAGTTTTCTTGGCTGACTTCCTGCGGAGTTTCGTCGAACTCGATCTGGGTATCGTCGTAATCGACAAAGACGTCGAGGTGCTTGCGCAGGATTGCGGAGGCCTGAAGCAGGGCGTCGTCCGGCGTAATGCGGCCGTCCGTCCAGATATCGATCACGAGCTTGTCGTAATCGGTGCGCTGGCCGACGCGCGTGTTTTCAACGGCGTATTTTACCCGGGTGACCGGGGAAAAGATCGAGTCGATGGCGATCACGCCGATCGGCATGTCGGGAGATTTGTTTTCGTCGCCGGAGGCAAAACCGCGGCCGACGCGGATTTCGAATTCCGCTTCGAACTTCTGCTTTTTATCGAGCGTGCAGATGTGTTGTTCCGGATTGAGGACTTCGCATTGCGCAGAAGATTGAATGTCCCCTGCCGTGATCGCACCCTCGCGGTTCACCGAAATGATCAGATTGCGAACCTCGTTGTCGTGAGCTTTCAGCTTCACCTTCTTGAGGTTGAGGATGATGTCGACGACGTCTTCGACCACGCCGGGCAGGCTGGTGAACTCGTGCGGTGCACCTTCGATTTTCACCGAAGTGATGGATGCGCCTTCCAGCGAGGAAAGCAGCACGCGGCGAAGTGAGTTGCCAATGGTGTGGCCGTAACCGGCTTCAAATGGCTCCGCGACAAATTTGGCGTAAGTATCGGTTGCGGTGGCCTCATCCTTTGAAAGGGATTTCGGCATTTCGAATCGACCAAGGCGAACTGGCATAGTTTTGGGAACGGACGGCGGGATCGTGCTTTCGCACAGGACCTGCTCAGAGCGTTATGTTTGCGGTTTCACCGGGTTCCCCCTGGCGCGAACGGACTCCGTCGAAGACGGCGACCCAGGGACCTACGGCGAACATTGCGTGTTCAGTTGTCGCGCGAGCCCGGACATTTCTCACGGAGAGCCCCGGCTGTAAAGCGCTTTTTCTTCGGCGGATTTTTCTGACTGCCTTTTTCTTGCGTTACAGGCAGCTGACGGTCTGGCATAACTCGTTGGGCAGGATCGTGCGGAACCTGCCCGCCCCTAATAGCCAACCAATGAGACTTTCCGCAATTGCCAACTGGCGGACGTGGCTCGCCACGTTCCTCGTCGTCCTGTCCGGATTATCGGGAGCGACCAATTGTCGGGCGGAATCGGCGGAGGTCAGCGCCGCCACCGATCAGGCGGCGGTCGCCGCGATGAAGCGATGGCTCGGTCTGGTGGACCGGAAAGATTACGCGGCAAGTTATTCGGCCGCGTCGGGGTTTTTCCGAAAATCGATCACGCAGCGGGAATGGGTCGATGCGTGTCGCAAGGTGCGCGGGCCGTTTGGCAATCTCACCGAGCGCAAGTGCCTCACTTCTTCCCACCTTCCTGAGTTATCGGATGGAACGAAGGGGCCTTTCGTGATCGCCCAGTTCCAGGCAACTTTTGAGGATCTTTCGGTGGTGATCGAGACGGTGACTTTCCAGCTCGAGAGTGGAAAGTGGAAAGCATCCGGATATTACCTGCGCCCCGGCCCCTGATTCACCATTTTTGAATCGCCCACTGGACGCGGGTTCAGGCCGGGGTCATCGTTAATCCCGCGCATCACCATGGAAATCCCCCGCCGTGCCCTGATCCCATTCGTTGCGATTGCGGCGGGAGGCATCACATGGGCAATGCTTGCCTGGTCCCCGGATGATCCGGACAAATCGCGCACGCCGATCACTGAACAAAATCCCCATTCAGAAACGTCGAAGTCGTCCCGCATTCCCGCAGTGACTCTGGATGACCGCCAGCGCAGTGAACTCCGGGGGCACGATCTCGCCGCTACGAATCCGGCGAACGTCCTGGAGGAACTGCGCCTTTTGCCCGACGCCGCAACCCGCGGGTCATTTCTCCGCGGAGTATTCACGCGCCTCGCTGTGAGCCAGGGTGATAATGCAATTCGTCTGGCGGCGGAATTACCCGCGGGGCCCGAGCGGGATCTTGCGCTGGGCATCCTGCTCGACACGTGGTCCGGCACTCCGGGACTGAGCCTGAATTCGGCGAATCCCCAGACGGGCGGTCCCGCGGGCGC
>JBGTDR010000087.1:0-3281 GCA_041748215.1 Chthoniobacterales bacterium | reverse complement strand
CAGCCGCGCGCGTTTCGCGAGCAGGGCGGCGGATTTCGGATCGGCCAAACATGCGGTGTCTGCATCGATGAGGGCCGCTGCCGTCCGTTCGTTTTCCGGGGCTGCGGCCACGTTGACCGCAAACTGTTGAACCGCCTCGTTTCCATCGATCTTTCCGATGCGGTTGAGCGCGCGCGCTTGCGTGATTCGGGCGGAAGCGGAGTCCGGAGCCAGCGCGAGAGCGGTCTCGGCGTCCTGCAAGGCACGCTCCCAAATGTCGGCGTCGGCGAAATACCACGCGCGCAGCAGACGGGCGGTGAGGTCATCAGGATTTTTGACCAGCCGGGCGTCAAGTCGCGTGATTTTTTCCAATGCGGTGGCAAGGCGTTCGTACGCGGGAAGTGCCGAGGTCACCGCGGAGTTGTCCGGATCGAGTTTTTGAGCGGCGCGGGCGTCGGTCACGGCTTCCGCGAAAGCGCCCGTCTGGCGTCTGGCCGCCGCTCGATCCAGCCGTGCCTGCACGTTGTCGGAATCAAGCGCGATCAACGAATCGAGCGTGGCGATCTGCTCCTGCCACTGGCCGGTCGCAGCAAACAAACTGGCAAGGTCGGTGAGGGCGGGTGCGTCGTTCGGCGACGTCGCGAGGTGCGTGCGCAGGGTGGTGGCGGCTCCGGACGGATCACCGTCGCGACGCCATTGAATGCGGGCATTGACGCGCGCAACGAGGCTTGGGTCGATGTCCTTCCCGTCGGCGAGTGTGGAGGCGGCAAGATCATAATCAGGAACGGCAAGCCAAAGCTCGAGCAGGCGCGCGCGTGCTTCCCGGTCGGTCGGTTCGGCTTCGAGAATGCGGCGCAGAAGCTCGATCTGAGCCAACGTGTTTGCGTCCTCAGTCGCGAGCGCGAGCTGCTCCCGGAGTGCGCTTGTCTCCGCGCAGAGGCCGGTTCCCGCAAATATCAGGAACGCGGTCAGGGAGCGGACGCACCGGCTGGCAAAGGCCATGACGGACTACGCGCAGAATCCGCGGAGAATATCAGCAAAAAAGACAGCATACGGCCGCGCGATGACCGCCGGGCGATCCGTTGGCATGAAGACCCCATTTTTTTGCTCCCTTGCGCTGGCAGGCCTCCTGGCCGGTTGCGCGTATGATCGCCGCACTGGGAACGTTGTGCCGCCTGACCCGATCGGGCGGGCACTGGTCAACGCCGTCAATCCCGGTCCGCAATATGGTTACGAGGACGGCTACAGCGATTACAGCTACGAGCCGCGCGAATACACCGTCGTCAGCGAACGGCCCGTTTACCGGGTTCGCGACACGCGCCCGCCGCGTCCCGATTACCGAGATCCCGTTTATGTCCCGAGCGAAACCGTGTGGACGGGGAGTTCGTGGCAGCAGGTTCCCGGACGTTGGGTCGAACGCCCACGTAGCGGTGCCCGTTACGTCCGCGGACATTATTACCAACGCGGCGGCAATCGGTATTACCGATCCGGCTACTGGCGGTAAGCCAGTTCGGCGTGCTTGATTGCACGCTGGAGGGAAAGTGCGGGAACCTGACTTTCCGCATTTTCATCTCCATGTTCATCGTCGGCAAACGGGCGTGAGCAGCATCATCCGTAACGAGGAGCGGCCTCGTTCGAACGCTCGCCCTTTGACTCGCGGAAGGATTGCGCGTAGTTCCTTGCGGCTCGCTATTAATGAACATTCTGGACCGCTACATCGGGAAAAATATTTTGGTGACGATGCTGATTGGCATCGTCGTGTTGAGCCTGGTGCTGGTGTTCGGCAACATCCTCAAGGAATTGCTCAACCGGTTGGTGAACGAGAATGTGCCGCTCGGCATGGTTCTGATGTTCATGGCGTACGTGCTGCCCTTTTCGCTCACGTTTTCGATTCCGTGGGGATTGCTCACGGCGCTGCTCTTGGTTTTTGGGCGCATGTCAGCGGACAACGAACTGATTGCGCTGCGCTCGAATGGCGTGAGCATTCCGAGGATCTGCATTCCGGTCTTCGTGCTCGCGTTGGCCCTGACGGGTGTCTGTTTCTGGATCAATGCCGAGATCGCCCCGCGGGCGGAGAAAAAGATGACGGAGGCAATCTTCGACATCGCGACAAGCAATCCCCAGTTACTTTTCCGCGCAGACGACGTGGTTGATCAATTTCCGGACCGGCGCGTTTACGTGGGTGCCAAGGAAGGAAATGTTCTCAAAAATTTGATCGTTTTTGAGCTGAGCGAGGACGGCACACCCGCCAGGGTCATTTACGCGAAACGGGGAGAATTGACCGCGGACCCGGCAAACGCCCAACTCCTTCTCGAGGTCGAGGATGCGCGGTTCGAGCAGCGCGACGCCGACACGCCACGCGACATTTACAAGATCCAGCAGGGCGTCACAGTCGGGCGTGGCAAGCTGCCGATCTCGCTCGAGGCTCTCTACAATGAGAACGAACAGGCCCGCCGACTCAGTTCATTGACCCTCTCCGAACTCGACGCACACGTGAACAGCGAAACGGTCGAAAAACCGCTGCCCGCAAAGGTCGAAATGCACAAACGTTTTTCGGCCTCGCTCGCGTGCCTCGCATTCGCGCTCGTCGCCGTGCCGCTCGGGATCACCACCCATCGGAAGGAAACGTCCGTGGGATTCGCCATCAGTCTCGTGATCGCCTTCACGTATTTCTTTTTCATCATCCTCGCCGACACGTTTCGCGAAAATGCCGCAGCCTTCCCCACGTTGCTCATCTGGATCCCGAACGTGATTTTCATCACGCTCGGCAGCGTCCTTTTCTACCGGCTCTCACGCCGCTGATTGGAGCAAAGCACCACAGCGAAAATGCGCCTCGGCCGCAACCCTTACCCGGAGTTGTCGGCTGCTCACGGGAAGTAGGACATATTTCCTCCGGATATTCCTGTGAACGGCCGAATTTTTGATTCGGATACAGCGATATGGATTACTGCATATAATGGATGGGGCGGCACCATCCGGCGCCGTTACGTATTTAATCCCAACAATCCTTGTGGCCTTGGATCGTCAAAGCGGTGGTATTGGAATCCGCCGCTTAAGCCTAGAGCCTGTATTGCACTTTTCTGAAGATTGTTCTTGTACTAACTATCTGTTTGAGATGGAAAGGTTGGGATGGGAAAAGAGCGCAAGACCTATCCGACGAATTATCCGAGTGATGTCAGCGACGCGGAATGGGAATTCTGCGTGAGCTACCTGACATTGATGGAGGAGCAAGCGCCGCAGCGTGAGCATTGTTTGCGAGGAGTCTTCAATGCGTTGCGCTATCTGGTGAAAACCGGCTGTCC
>JBGTDR010000086.1:0-7160 GCA_041748215.1 Chthoniobacterales bacterium | reverse complement strand
GGAAAACCTCCCAGCCGCTTGAGCACGGCATCACGCCAGTGGTCGGGCAGCAGGCGTTTGAGCAGTGCGAGAAAGCGGGCGTCCCATCCGACCAGGTAGCGGGCGCGTGGGCGGCGCGCGGTGATGGCTTTTAGAATGGTCGCGGCGGCCTTTTCCGGTGGGGACGCAAAGCGGCCGGCGACGTCGCTGACCTGTGCGAATGCGCTCAACTGACCGCCGTAAAGCGCTCGTGCTTGTGCGGTGAGGGATTCGATTACGTTAAGGAACTGGCGGGCCGATTTGTCCAATAACGGAGTTGCGATCGCCCCGGGTTCGATCAACACCACTTCGATTCCCTGCAGCCGCAACTCGATCCGCAGGGAATCGCTTGCCGCCTCGAGCGCAAACTTCGACGCGGTGTATGCACTGATCAGTGGCTGGGAAAGGATGCCTCCAATTGACGAAACGTTCACGATGCGCCCCCGGCTCCTTCGCAGCGCCGGCAACGTAGCCTGGATGAGCGCCACGGGGCCGAAAAGATTCGTCTCGAACTGCCGCCGCCAGTCGGTCAAAGCCGTCGTTTCCAGCGGGCCAGCGAGCAGAAATCCGGCGCAATTCACGACCGCAACGAGCTTGTCACCGGCGGCAAGTCGGCGATCCAGCTCCGCCGGAACCGAGGCGATGTGCGCGGGATCCGTCACGTCGAGCAGGATCGGATGTACGCGCGTTTGTCCCGCCCGCTTCCAAAGTTCGGCGTCCGCCGCCCGCCGCACCCCGGCAAGAACTTCGAATCCCGCCTCCGCGAGCCGCATGACCGTCGCCTTGCCTATGCCAGTCGAAGTCCCTGTAATCAAAACCCAACCCTGACTTAATTCACCATTCATCCACTGACCTTACATCGTAAGTTTACATTGTAAAGTTATTCTCCGACCGTGGCCAAACGAGCGCAAAAATCAGGATTGACCCCGGACCGGATCATCACGGCTGCGGCCGGACTCCTGAATTCCGGGGGCGTGGAGGGTTTTTCGATGCGCCGCCTGGGAGGCGAGCTGGGGGTCGAGGCGATGGCGCTTTATCATCATTTTCCGGACAAGGACGCGATCCTGGACGCGGTGGCGGACTGGGTGCTGCGACAAATTGAGCTGCCCCCGGCGCGCGGTGGTTGGAAGGCGCGACTGGCTTCGATCTGTCGTTCGATCCGCCGAACGGGTCAGCAGCATCCGGAGGCCTTCCGGCTGCTGATGACCCGGCGGACCAAACCGGCATCCGCGCTCCCGGTGATGGAGCATTTCCTCGCGGCTCTGGTCGAATCCGGCCTGCCTCCGAGGCGACAGATCGACGCCTACCACAGCCTGACAATTTTTTTACGGGGATTTGCGCTCTTCGAGGCGGAAGCGGCGGCGCGGGAAGCGGATTATCACCTGCCAGGCGCGGATGTTCTCGCGGAATTCCCCACGGTGCGGGTCATCGCGGACAAACTGCACCCGATCAATTTTGACCGGCAGTTTGAAGCGAATCTCGACGCCTTGCTCGCGGGTTTTGCGACTTACGCCGGGCCGCGTTGAATTCGCGAGAATCAGCGCAACCTCAGGGTCTGGCGGGAACAGGTTTGCCTTCCGAGATGGCATCGATCCAGGCCTCGACGCGGGACTCGAATTCGGGATGCGGACCTTTGTGACCGCGCAGTGGCATCGTGACAGTTTCGCTTGGGCCGGCGAGTTCGTTGGTCATTGAGTAAATGCCGGTTGGCGGGCAGACGAGATCGACGAGTCCAAGGCCAATGAGCGTGGGGGCCTTGATCCGCGAGGCGAAATTGACGGCGTCAAAATAGCGGCTGGTTTCGATGATCGCGTCGCGTTTGGCGGGATCATCAATTGCCCAACTCGGCCAACCGCTGGCCCGTCCCGATGCGGCGCCGGTGATTTCGCATCCCGCCGGAATGTTCGCGAGCACAGCGGTGATTCGGGGATCGAGCGCCGCGAGCATGAGCGACTGGTATCCGCCCTTGCTACCCCCGCGGGCAACGAGCGTCTTTCCGTCCCAGTCCGGGCGGGAGGCGAGATAATCCGTTGCCCGCAATGCTCCGAGGAACATGCCACGCAGGTAGCTGGTCTCCCGGCTGGAATTGCCGATGGACGCATAACCTTTGAGCGGCCCGGCGGCCTGTTGACGGTAAAATTCCGGACTCTCGTCGATGGGAAGATCGTGCGGCAGGACGTTGATCACGAGCCATCCTCGGGCCGCCCATTCGACAACCCGTTCCTTCTGCAGGCCATAAACGCCAGCCCACTGGACAATGACCATGCCAGGAAACTTGTCGCCGGATTTGGGATGGGCGAGCTGGGTGTGAATCGTAGCACCGCCGACGTTGGCAAACGTGATTTGAAAATACGCGACCTCGGGGTTGCCGCTGTCCATTGGGGTGATCTGAGGATTGGGAGGGACTTCCGCCAGAGCCTCAAGCTGATCCGCCCAGAATGCATCGAAGTCATCCGGGCGGGGGAGCGTCGGCGTGATTTTTTCGGGAGAGATTGCCGCGCCTCCGAGCGCCCTGACGGGTTTGCCGTCCGGCCCAGTCGCGGTGATTTCGGCCAGCAGCGTGCCTGGTTCGGCGACGGGGTCAGACTCAATGGTGATGGTGGGTGACGTGAGATCGAGGGTTCCTTCGGCGACCACTTCGCGCCCGTTTTTTTTGAGCGTGTAGGAAGCATCTTTCAGCGAGGCGGCGTCTCCGGTCACCGCCACGTTCCAAGCGACCGGCTGTCCCGTGGCGTAAATGCCGTCGTGATCCACGGGTTCGAGCGTGAGTGTCGCGGCAAAAGCGAACGTCGGAAACACCAGCGCGGCGAAGGCGAGGCGGGCGGTTGTCCCGTTGAGGTTTCCGATCCGTGGAAAGGGTGCGGGTGCGGAGCGTAGGGTCATCGGTTCGCAAGTCAGGTATTTAGAGCCCAGGTAGTTGAAATACCCGTTCCCGGCGCAGGCGTGGATAATTAATTCACCTACGTGAAGTCGTAAACGCGTATCAGTCTAGATGCACGCCGCCGGTTACGGTAGCTGGAAACAAAAAATCGTGTCGTGGTCAGGTCGAGGAGTCGCAGGGCACAGACGGTATAAGCATTCATCCGTAACCCTGGAACCGGGAGTTGACTGAACAAACCTCTCTTGCAGAGGAAAAAAATCGTCGCGCCCCGGTGTGTCAACTGTATGGTTTAGTCTCTTCGAGACTGGCCACAGGCCGCCCCCCCTGCCGTGCCAGCCTGGCGGCTCCCACTCGTCCCACCCCAATGACAAATTCCCCAAGTTTCCGCCGGACTCGCGCGGTTTCGGATCAGATCGCGCAATCCATCCATTGCGGCACGTTCGCTTTTCTTATCCTGGCAGGCGCGTCGCCCTCCTTCGCCGCGACGTTGCAGCGACAGGACTTCAACTCGGGCACTCCGTGGCCGGGCCGGGACGTCGTGACGACGGCGGGCGCGGGCAGCGTGACCGCTACGCCGAGCATCACGACCGTCGGCAGTATCGATACATACCTCACCGAGACGCGTTCGAATGGGCTCCGGTTTCAGGTGAACAGCTCCGCGGCGAGCGGGACGTGGTCCGCCTCGGTGCGCAGCGGAATTCTCGATCTGCTCACGGCCAATTCGACGACCAATCTCGGTCTGCTCACCCTGAGTTTCCAGCTTTCGGCCTCGAGCACGCACCCGATCATCGTAAAAATCGAAAGTTTTTCCGGAACCACCGAGGGCACCCGCACGGGCGGGCTGCGCACGGTGATCCATCCGATCACGCCGGATTACGACCAGCGGTTTGCCATCGATCTCTCGTCGATGGTGCCCGACGGGGCCGGGACTTTCAATCCGGCAAACTCCCGGATCCGGCTCACGTTTGAACTAAGCAGCACCGCCGGCCCGGATGGCTGGCCGGCTTCCGCGGGCCACGAAATCCGCGTCGACAACGTCAATTATGCCACACCCGCCTATTACGTAAAACCCGCGTCACTCGGCGGAAACAATAGCAACAGCGGCCTCACCGAGGCGGCCGCGCTCGCAACTCCGCAGGCTGCGATCAACAAACTCGTCAACGGTGATGGTGGGATCATTGTGGTTCGGGGCGGTGCCGAATACCTCAATACGAACACCGGAGGAAATCTGGTGACGATGGACAAATTCGGTGCGCCGGACTCCTGGATTGTGCTGAAAAATTACCCCGGTGAAAATCCCGTATTGAAAAGCCGGGGTTGGGGGGTGATCCGGGTCGGCTCGCGGGGCAGCAGCGCTTCGCCCTACACGGGATCGGACATTCCGCGTTACTTTGAAGCGCGCGGGCTGACGGTGCGCGGGCTTTCGTTCGTGGATGCCAATGGCGATCGTCAAATTGAAGCAGGTTTTGAGAGCACGGTCGGCCGGGTGCAGGGGCCGAGCAACACGAATGGCATTTACGTCGAAGGTCGGTCTTCAACGTTCAAGCCCCGGAACTTTCGGTTCGCGGACAACATCGTCGAATTTTGTGCCGGGGCCGGCATCGCCTCGGGTGCGACCGACCGGATGGCGGTGGAAAACAACGTGGTTCGCTACAACGCGTGGTGGATGATTTACGCGGGGTCGGGCATCAGCTTTCTCGACGCCGTGAACACGGAACTGGGCGGCAATACCCGCATGCTGGTCGCGGGCAACGTGGTTTACGGGAACGAATGCATGATTCCGTGGTGGTCCAACGGCAACAATTATTCCGATGGCAATGGCATCATCATCGACAGCTACGACGCCACCTACACCGGACGAACAGTTGTTCAAAACAACCTCGTGTTTAACAACGGCGGCTCCGGCATCCACGTGCTGAAGGCGTGGAACGTGGACATCGTTCACAACACGGCCTACTTCAACAGCGCCTCGACGAACCAGGCGTACGGGGAAATTTTTACGCAGAGCTTCGGACCGGAACCGGGGCGCAATGTGCAGAACGTGCGCCTGACGAATAACATCATGTTCGCCCGGCGCAACGCCACCGGGGTGAGCACCTTTCTCTACAACGAGTCGGCGACCAGCGTGGCCAGCGCGAATCCCGCCACCATTTTCCATAATCGCAACATTTACGGGGGCGGAGACGTCAACCCGCCGTTGAGTGGAGCCAATCTTTCCAACAACACGGATCTCGGCCGGAACGCCGATGCGGCGCTGCTTTTTGTCTCACCGTCCACCGACCCGAACGTCGCCGATTTCCGGCTGCGACCGTCTGCGGCGGCCAGAAATTATGGTCAGGCCATTGGATATCGCGCGACGCAGGATATCGACCGCACGGCCCGGCTGCTCAACGGCACGACCGACACGGGGGTTTACCAGACGTTGGCGAATCGTGTGGCGTCTCCGATTTTCTCGCCCCGGGCGGGCAATTTTTCCACGGCTCAATCCGTCAGTCTGACGAGTGACACGGTTGCGGCGACGATCATTTTTACAACCGATGGTTCGACGCCGTCGGTGGATGGTTCAGGCGTCCCGATCAACGGTGCGATTTTCAGTCCGGGCAGTCCGATTGCGGTTTCGGCGGCGACGACTCTGAAAGCCATCGCTTGGAAAGCGGGCCAGCCCACCAGCCCCGTTTCAACGAGCACCTACACGTTCGCGGATCTCACGAATGTGCCCATTTCGCTTGAGCTGGCCACTCGGCTCGGAACGACCACTGGCGGAATTTTCCCGGGCACGCAGGTCGTGCAACCGCTCACGCGGACGCCGGGTGCTCAGATTCGGTTCACGACGAATGGCACGGATCCGACGGCGACCACGGGCACACCTCAGGAATACCGCGGATACACCGTTACCGACTTTGCCACCGTGCGATACCGCGCATTCAAGGAGGGGCGGGCGCCCAGCGCGATCGTCTCGGCGACCATCACGATTCGCGCCCAGATGGGGAATACCGCGGATGGCGCCTCGAACGTGGACATCGGCCAAGATCGCGTTCGTTACGTGCGGTTTCAGGCACCCGAGACATTTTCGGCGGCGACCATTTTTGCACGCATCGTCGGTCTCACCGGCAGATACAGCGCGGCAATTTATTCCGACTCAGGCGGCGCGCCCAATTCGCGGCTGGCGGTCAGCAACCCGGTCGTCAACCCGGCCACTGGCTGGACGGCATTCCCTCTTACGGTGCGGGTGACGCTTTCCAAGGACGCAACATACTGGCTGGCGATCTGGTCGGACAACGCTTCAGCGGGCATCTCCGCAACGTCCACCGGCGGAACGGTGCGCGAAAAAACGAGCACGTTTTCGAGCACGTGGCCCACTTCGGCTGGTACCACGACCGGCGTGGCAGGCACCTCGAATTACGCGATCTACGCGACCAATGCTCCGCCGAATCTGGCTCCGGTTGTCGCGGCGGGTCCGGATCAAAATCTCGGGAGCGGGTTCGCGGCGACGCTGGCTGGATCGGTGAGCGACGACGGCGTGCCCGTGGCACCGGGAACGGTGACCAGCCAATGGACGCAGGTGAGCGGACCGGGATCAGTTACCTTTGCGAACGCGGCGAATCCGGCGACAACGGCCACGGTTTCCGTGGCGGGCAATTACGTTCTGCGACTGACGGCGCGGGATGCGCTGCTGACCGCGTCCGATGAAGTCACAATTATTGCCGGTGGTGGCGGCGGGACCGGACCCGTATTCCCGCCGACTGAGTCGGTGATTTATCGCGAGACGTTTGGCCACAGCGGGAGTGGCGGAGTGGCGATCAACGCGTCGACCATCGGCTGGTCGCAATTTACGGCGGCGAACAGTGGTGCCAATGTTGTCAGCACCGCGGGCAACGGGAATTTTGGCGGAATTTCCAGCGCGACGGGCCGCCCGGTGGATTTTGCCAACGTCAATGCCGGGACGTCTGCCAGCCTGACGAATGGATTTGTTTTTAATCAAAACGCGACCAATTCGCTGGTGTTCACGACCGAATTCCCGATCAACCCCGCGGCCTACCAGCCCGCAGTTTTGGCGTGGATGTCACAGGTGAGCGCCGTGTCGGGCACGAGCAGCCAGAGTGCTGCGGTGCGTATCGACGGACAATGGTACGTCAGCGCTCCCGCCAATAACCTGACGACAATCGGCAGTGCGGTGACCTTCACTACCGGAGCCACTTTGCACACCGTGGACTTTGCCACCGCCGAGTGGCGAACGCTCGCTGCGGTGCCTGGAGCACCC
>JBGTDR010000085.1:0-24794 GCA_041748215.1 Chthoniobacterales bacterium | reverse complement strand
GGCGGGGGCGGGCGCGCCGGCGGCGGGGAACCGTGGCGATTCTTCTGCGGGGGAATCGGCGGGCGGGGAAACCACGGCCGTCGCGGACCAACGACCCGTGGCGAGGCCGGCGAGCGCCACCAACACGATGAACAGGGGAATCTTCATGCACCGGACGATATTCGAGGCGGGCCGGGTGCCGGGTGCAAGATCGTTCTGGCTGGCGAGGCCTGGGATCGGGGCGGCGTCGCACGGGGAAAGTGGGACCGGACAGAGTCTGGTCCCTGCCAATTTGGTTGCGCTTGCGGTTGAGGCGCCAGTTTTGGAAAACGGCATTGACTTTGCGCGTGAGTTCCCGGCATTTCAGAGCGCATGACTTGGTTATTCATTGCTGGTGGCATGCTTGCCAGCGGTCCCCTCCAGACGGCCGAAACTCCCGATCTCATCAACCACACGCTTCTCGGCGAGGAGGTGCTCGCGCGTTATGTGGTGACCCGCAACATGTGGGGCACGCCGATGCTGCCGGACGGCAAGGGGGGCTACAGCCTGATCGCGCCGATCAATCAGGAATTCATCGACCAGAGTTTGATCATCCCGCCAAAAACGGGCGGCCCGGTTTTCCGACCGCTGCCGCCGATCACGGCGGAGGTCACCGAGACGATCACGACTCCGTAAGCGGGCGATCTGCTGCGATAATTTTCCAACCCGCGGTGGGATTCGTTCTCGCCGCGGGTTTTTCGTTTTGGCAGGAGAGGGCCATGCGAATGGCGAGGCTGGCTACGATGGTGACGATCGGGGCATTTCTGCTTCCGTCGGTGGTCCGGGCGGATTCAATTCAACTCACCAGTGGCGAGCTCGTTTACGGCGAGATTGTGAGTTCCAACGACGAGGAACTGGTGATCGCGCTCGACTACGGCGTGCATCGTTACCGGATGAGTGAAGTTGCGCGCATCTCGGCCGAGCAGGGCAAACTTCCGGGTGCGGCCGAGGAAAAAGCGCGACGCAAATTTCCGAGCTGGCGCGTGATCTTTGGAAAATTGGTGCAGCAGCCGTGGGGTGCTGATGCCCATCAGGTGCCGGCGGCCGTGATCGACGAGGGCGTGTTGCGCAACGTGCCCTATACCTCGTATCGGAGCGGCAAGGGCGGTTACGAGCTGAACATTTACGGCAATCCCGACGAACCTGCCGGTGTCGAACTCGGGGTTTATGACGAATTGATCGACGACGCGCAGGCGCAGGCGAACTGCCGGAATTTCATCGCGGCTTTGCTGGAGTTTCCACCCGACGGCGACGCATTGCTGGGATTGCCCGCATCCGGCGGGAGGGTCGAGCGGGGCAATATCGTCCTCGAGATTACGCCGCCCGGCGTACCGGGATCGTACGGCGGCTGGTGGGTGCTGGCGATGCGGCCGGAGCTGATTGATGCTGCGCGCGGCACGGAGGTGGACATCGCGCGGATCGCGACGCCGGTGAAGCGCGCCCGGCGGGGTGAAGCCGGCTGGTCGAAGGAGGAGATGCAGGCCTTCCGCGGTCATGGAAACGACACGGACCGCGTCTTCACGCGCGGATTTTTTGTCACTCCGGCCGGGGAATACGTCGCGGGCGAAATCAAGATCGAGAAGAAGTCGTGGTGGCAGGGGCTCTTCGGCGGGTAGGCGGAACGCACCAAACCCCGCCGAGTGGCGGTGGCGGACGGCTGCAAGCGGCACGTCCGCGTTACGGTCTGGCCAGGGCGAGCAGATCGCTGGTGGGCGGAACGTCCTTGATGATCTGGCTGCGCAGCGGCCCCACGCCGATGTAGCGGAGATTCGGCAGGCGGGTCACGGCGTGATCGCCGTGGTTGGCAACGTCGATCACGGCACGGAGCAGGCAGGCAACGTAACGGCGGGCGTTGGCGGGGAGTTCGTGAAAGCTGCGGACGCCGGAGAGGTCTTCGTGCCAGCCCGGCAGCGCCTCGTAGACCGGTTCGAGCGATTGACGGAACTCATCGTTGCGGGGGACGTGGTGAACGATGGTGCCGTCGGCGCTGCGATAGGCGGTGCAGATGAGGAGATCACCTTTGTGCCAGCCGTCCGAATACGAGAGCGCGTCGAGTTTGTTGAGGACAAGGTCTTCGTAACCGCCGTAACGCAGGGCGTCGCCTTTTTCGACTGCGTCGAACCATCCCACCATGCGCTGGCGTCCGGTGGTCGAGCCGAATTCGAGCTGCCGCAGCTTCAAACTCAACGGGTGCTCGAGCGGGATTTCCGAGAGAAAGGCGTGGGTGCCGACTTTCGTGTCGTACGCTTTGCAGCAGCCAACCGTGTGGACCGGCTGAGCGGGCACGCCGGCGGATTGAAAAAATTCGGGTGTGAACGTGTGGGACGCGGTGACGTTCGGCGCAAAGCCATGGCGTTTATCGAGCCAGTACGCCTGGCCGAACTCGCCGATGACGTAGTTTCCGGCGTCGAGGCTGCGCAGGACGAGTTCGCGCACGTCGGTGATCGCGGCCCGCAATTGCTGGCCGGCCTGCCAGTACGTTTCGACGAGGAAATCGACATCGAGGGCAAACGGAGCGCGGTCCGCCGCCATGAAACGGGAAAAATCGAACTCGCTCTCGGGAAAACGACCCGCGGCAATCGTTTCATAGTTTGCCCGCACCTCGGCCTGCGTCAGCGTTTCGAACAGGGTTGGCCAGCGCTCCGGGCGCAGCAGGCACACGTGCTCGATGATGCGCGTGATGCGATCAATGCGGTGATTCAATTTTCGGGCGAACGCTTCGCGCGGTCCGAGAAAATCGGCGTAGCAAATCTGGAACTGGCCGACCTCGTCGAGGTACGCCGGAGTGATGCCGCGGCCGGTCGATCCACGGGGCGGTTCGCGCAGAACGTCGACGCGATAATCCTCCCACGCGAGATCGAGCAGACGGTGCGTGACGTCGGACATCATCGTGCGTTCGTCGATCCGCAGGCGCGACATCACCTCGTAGCTGTGAACTTCGACGTAGGCGATTTCCCACAAAAATTTTCGCGGATCCGCGACGACACCGGCACCGATGGGAAGGTGCGGGACGGTGGCGTCAGCAACCCCGCCGGGGATCAAATTGAGTTTGAGGTCGGCGACGGAATGGCCGGAATTCGATCCGCCATTGACCTTCATCACGGCGGCGACAGCGTCCGGATTGCCGGTGGCGTCCCGAAGTTCGTCGACGATTTCGAGGATCACCCGGCCCTTGCCTTCGTCTCCGGTCGAGATGCCGGTGTCGGCGATGAGCTGGCTGGAAAATGGAATGAGTGCCATGGCGGGACAACTTTGAAAAATGTGGGGGCGGCTTTCTAGGCTCCGGTGGCACCAGTGGTTTCGCTGCTGGCTTTCACCGTAATGACGTCGTGCGGTGCGGATTCGCGCTGCCCAGCGGGACTGACCCGGATGTAGCGGGCATTGGACCGCAGGGCGGGCAGGTTCGGCGCACCCAGATATCCCATGCCGGATTGCACACCACCGATGAGTTCGCGCAGGACGTGGTCGAGCGAGCCGGATGCTTCCTTGAGCGCCTCGATGCCCTCGGGTGCCGCTTTGGAAACAGCGTCCTTTTTGTCGTGACCGTAGCGGGCGGCGGAGCCTTCCTTCATCGCCTCACGGCTGCCCATGCCGCGGTACTGTTTGTAGAGTTTGCCGTTGATTTCGATGATGCGGCCGGGGGCTTCGTTGCAGCCGGCGAGCAGGCCGCCGCAAATCACGGCGTCGGCGAGGGTGAGCGCTTTCACGATGTCGCCGGACTTCGTGATGCCACCATCAGCGATGGTGGCAACGCCGTGATTAGCAGCTTCGCGCGCCGCGACGTAGAGCGCGGTCATTTGCGGAATCCCGACGCCCGCGACGATGCGCGTAGTACAGATCGAGCCTGGGCCCTGGCCGATCTTGATCGCGTTTGCTCCGGCTCGGGCGAGGAATTCCACACCGTCCGCACTCGTGACATTTCCCGCGATGAGCGTGAGCTCGGGGAACGCGTCGCGCAGGAGGCGCACCGCGTCGCCGACGCCTTTGGAAAATCCGTGCGCGGTCGAAACCGCGACGGCATCGACGCCTTCGTCCACGAGACTGCCGACGTGATTGACAATGCGTTGGGAATCAAGCGAACCATCCGCCAGTCGGTGGGACGCCACCGCGGCTCCGCACATCAGACGGAATTTCGTGTCGCGCGCAGGCTTCACGATCCGCCGCGTTTCCTCCTCGATGCGCTCGATGTCGCTGAGCGTGAAAAGCCCGCGCAACCGGTCGGCGTCATCGACGATGAGCAGCTTGTGGATGCCGAGATGTTCCGTGAAGAAACGGTCGGCCGTCTCGATGGGATTCGCGAGAATCGTGCGTTCGTGCAGCGTGTAAACATCGGCGCGCGGCGTCATGGCCTCGCGCACCGTCCGCTCGCGGTACCGCTGTTTTACTACGCGGCCAGGAAGCAGGCCGAGCAGGCGGTTGGTTTCGTCAACAACGGGGAACGTGCTGAATCCAAAATGTTTTTTCTCGATCAGGTCGAGCACCTCGCCAATTTTTTGCTCCGGGTGCGCCTTTATTGGTTCCTGGATAAAACCGTGGATGTGGTTTTTGACGCGGGCAACCTCCTTCACCTGCGCATCGTCCGTCATGTTGTAGTGGATCAGACCCAGTCCGCCGTTGAGCGCCATCTGGATGGCCATTTTTGCTTCGGTGACCGTGTCCATGTCGGACGAAATGACCGGGATCTGAAGGCTCAGCGATTCCGAGAGCGAGACCGAGAGATTGGTATCGCGAGGCAGCAGCTCGGAATATCGAGTTGCCAGCGAGATGTCGTCGAACGTCAGCCCGAGCGGAAACGCCCCGCCAAAAAAAGCGTCGGCCGCGGGGTAGTCGGGAGAGTGGGTGCCCATGGCGAAATCTGCGGAGAAGCCTCCGGTGCCTCAAGGTAAAATTTTTTCGACAGCGCCGGGCCTGGCTGTTGTGCTCGCCGACAAATCCGCCGTGGACGATCCTTCTCAAGTCATGCGACTCGGCGTGTTGAGCCTCGCCGTCAATTTTGTCCTGATGATCGTCAAGATCGTCACTGGCTGGCTGGGCAATTCCTACGCGCTGATTGCCGACGGGATCGAGTCGGCCAGTGATATCGTGACTTCACTGGTGACGTGGGCCGGATTCCGTCTGTCGCTGCGGCCACCGGATCAGGATCATCCCTTTGGCCACGGGAAAATCGAATCCCTGGCCGGGTTGTTTTCCGGCGTCTGTCTGCTGGTTGCGGCCGGAGTCATCGTCTGGCATGCGATTCGGGAGATTCTCACGCCGCACCATGCACCGGCGTGGTTCACGCTGCCGGTCCTACTATTGGTCGTCGCCATCAAATGGGTGCTGTCCCGGACGGTGCTGGCAGCGGGCGATGAACTCGAAAGTCAGGCCATTCGCGGTGACGCGTGGCACCATCGATCCGACGCGATCAGCTCGGCCGCGGCGGCTTTGGGCATCAGTGTCGCGCTCATCGGAGGCGAGGGATGGGAAAGCGCCGATGACTGGGGCGCGCTGGCGGCTTGCGTGATCATCGTGATCAACGGCTCGCTCATTATTCGTGCCTCGTTGCACGACGTGCTCGACGGTCGGGTGGGGGATGAATTCAGCGACGCGGTTGTGGCCGTGGCGCGAACGGTTGTCGGGGTCGAGGGAATTGAAAAATGCCGCGTGCGCAAAAGTGGTATCGGGAAGTACGTTGAGATCCATGTCTGGGTCGATCCGCTCATGACCGTCGCGGAAGGCCACCGGGTGGGGCACGAAGTGAAAGACGCCCTTCTCCGGGAACGTCAGTTGCGGATTCTCGATGCCGTCGTGCATCTCGAACCCGCCTCGCGGTGACCCGTGGGTTGCCAAGCGCGGCAGTCAGCGGGAAACGCGTTCGAAGAGAATCGCCTAACCCTCATCGGGATCTGAGAAGGTAAAAATTAATCCGGTTACGACATCCTTGCCGGTGAATTGAGCAACCGCGACGCCGGCGGGCAGTCCGTCGAATTCCACGCCGTAGACGGGCGCGACCTTGCCGTCCCAGGAACCGACCGAGCCGGTTCGGACGACGCTCCACGATCCTCCGCCATCGCGAAATCCGGCGAAATGATAACTCCAAATCTTCGGCTCTTCGATCCACGGCATCGCGACATAACGGAACGTACCGTCAAGTCGGAGTTCGATGCGCGTCTTCCCATATTGTCGCAAGTAATCGCCCACGTCCTGCAGACTGCCCAAAAGGAAAATGCGACGGATCTGATAACTCCCGGAGACATCCTCCCGCTGAGGTTCGCTCGTTGTGAATCGATGGGCGTGCGGGTTGAATGGCCGACATGCCGTCAACAAAATGGCGAGCACGGCGATGGCGATGGCAATGGGCATCAGTCAGCGCTCGGCGACAGGTGTGGAAGGCAGGTCACCGGACGATGCGTTTGAATCCGGTGGAGCTTCGAGGAACCGGACGCGGCGGTCGTGGTGGGGGATGCGGATGGTGAGGGTGAGGCCCTTGCCTTCCGTGCTTTCGATGGCGATTTCACCGCCGTGGGCGCGCACGATGCGTCTCACGATCAACAGTCCGAGGCCGGTGCCACCGGATTTCGTCGTGAAGTACGGCTGGAAGATACGCCCCATGTCGTCGACGGAAATGCCGCCTCCGGTGTCAGCGAACTCAATGAGGAAATGGGTCGGGTCGGTGCCGGTGCGGATGCGCAGAATGCCGCCGGAGCGCATCGCCTGGAAGCTGTTGCGGATGACGTTGTAAAATGCCTGCTTGAGCTGATCGCGGTCGACGCCGGCCGGAGGCAGCGATTTGTTGAATTCACATTCGACGAGAATTTTCCGATTTTCGAGTTCGGGACGCAGGAAATCGATGGATTCGCGAACCAGGGTATTGAGATCTTCGAGTCGGGTCTCGATGGGCTGGGGGCGGATCGCGCGGAGGAATTGCGTGATGATGTGATCGAGCCGGCTGACTTCTTCGCGGGCAATGCGAAGGCTTTCTTCGAATTCGCCCCGAGCCTTGTCCGGCAGGCGGCGGGCGCGGCGTTCCATGAGCTGGAGATGAATGTCGAGCGAGTTCAGCGGATTGCCGATTTCGTGGGCGACGCCAGCGGCGAGCAGCGTGAGTGCGGAAAATCGTTCCGATTCCAACGTCTCCTCGGCGGATCGACGGCTTTCGGTCGCGTCGCGGAGGATCACGGCGTTGCCTTCCGCTTCCTTGCCGTCATCGCTCAGGAGCGGAACAACGTAAAAATTCAGGATGCGATTCTCGGGATAAAAAACTTCGAGGTCCCGGTTGATCGTTTGGCCGGAGCCGGTGACGCTTTCGATATCGAGGCCGCTAACGACCTCCTTCAGCGGTCGGCCGAGCGATTCATCGGCCTGAATGTTAAAAAATCCGCCGGCGGCTTTGTTGAGCCAGATCACACGGCCTTTGGGATCGGTGACGATGACGCCCTCGTGGATCGCGTTGAAAATCGTTTCGAGAAATCCTTTCTCGCGCGCGAGTGCGATGAGGTAACCCTGCACATCGGCGGGTTGGACGACGCCGAGGCGACCGATAAGTTTGTCGAGAAATCCGCGTTTCATGACCGGTGGACGGTGTTTGCAGGATTACGCTGGGGGATGGACCGGGGCGGGGGAAGATTTTCCTTTCGTTTCTCCGTCAAACGAGCCCCTTGCGGAGAACGCCGCCTCTGTTACGTTCCCGCCACGCCATAACCCTACGCGGTTGTGCGGCTGGCGAGTGCGGAGATTGAGTATGAATGCAGTAAGGAGTGCGGAATTGAGTGGAGTTGCCATTGCAGCGACAAAAACAAATCGGTCGTGGCGAAAATTTTTTGCGGCGGCTTTTTTGCTGATCGGACTATCCGGACTGGCACACGGTCAATACGAGTTCAGCACGGTGGCGGTGCCGGGAGCGGGATACACGCGGGCTTACGACGTCTCGGGTTCGAACGTCGTCGGCATCTACGGAGCAGCAGTCGGGGACGCCCGCGGGTTTGTTTTCGATGGCTCGACTTACACGTCGATTGACGTGCCGGGCGCGACCTACACGTTGGCCAATGCCATCGACGGCGGTACTGTTGTAGGATCGTGGGGAGTGGGTGAGGGCGACGCGAGCGGGTTTATTTTCGATGGAGTGACCTACACCTCTTTCGACGTGGATTTCGTCGGCGCGACCTACACGCTGGCGAATGGCATCAGCAACGGCATCATCGCTGGAACCTGGGGAATCGGAGAGGACGACGCGCGAGGGTTCCTTTACGACGGTGTGAGTTTCACGTCGCTGGTCGTCCCGTTCGCGGGCGCGACGTACACGATCATCAATGGAATCAGCGGCAACAATGTCGTTGGCACGTGGGGTGTGGGTGCCGGCGATGCCCGGGGATTTCTTTACGACGGAACCAATTTCACTTCGCTCGAATATCCGGGTGCAACTTACACGTTTGCGAGCGGGATCGATGGAACACGGATCGTCGGCAGTTTTGGCGATACGCTCGAAGGGGATAACGGGTTCGTGCTGAACGACGGCAATTATTCTCCAATCACGGTGCCCGGTTCGACGTTCACTTCGGCTCGCGGTGTGTCGGGTGACCGGGTTGTCGGATACTTTTACGACGAAATGGGCAACGAACTTGGCTTCGTGGCCGCGGTTCCCGAGCCTTCGATTTTTCTTCTGCTTCTGACCGGGATCGGTCTCTGCGTGTTGGTGGTTCGTAACCGCCGTCCGCAGCCATCTCCGGTTCGGATTCGGAAATAAATCCGATCCAGCCCCGGGCTGCCAGGGGGGATTAGTTCCACCGCTCCAGAGATTCCTCGTGAAGATGCCTGGGGCGCAGACTGCGGGTGATGATTCCGTATTTGGGGCTGAAGAGGTAGGCCGCCACGAAGAGGGTTCCCAGCACGAGCACAATGGCTGGGCCGGACGGGATGTTCGCCCAAAACGACAGGAAAAGACCAAGCTGAGCTCCTCCGACGCCGATGGCCGCGCCGCCCCACGACATCGCCTGATAAGAATCCGAGAGTAGATACATCGTGGCAGCCGGTAAAACGAGCAGACCGAGCGACAGCAAAACGCCGACCGCCTGCAGCGAAGAAAGCATGGCCAGCACGATGAGGAGAATCAGGACGGTCAGCATCGCGTTGACCCGCACACCTTGAGTGCGCGCGACCGACGGTTCGAACAACGTCAGCAACAGCGGGCGCTGGAGGATCACGAGGGCCAGTAGAATGACAGCGCTGATGGCATAGCTCGTCCAGATGTCGCGGTCGGCCACGCCCAAGATGTTGCCAAAAAGAAACCCGTCGAGGTCAACTTTGACCGGGGCGTATTTAATCAAAATGATGCCGAGCGCAAACGCCACGATGTATAGCGAAGCGATGGCCGTTTCGTCCTTGATACGTGAGCTGCGCGCAATCATCTGACCGCCCACTGCGACGATCGCGGCCGCAATGAGTCCGCCAATGAGCAGGCCGGCGGGAGACAGTCCGACAAAAATTGCGGCAATCGCGAGGCCGGGCAGCAGCGAGTGGGAGAGGGCATCAGCCATGAGCGCGAGGCGGCGCAGAACGATAAATGCCCCGAGAAATCCGTTGGTGAATCCGATGACAAAACACACGAGGAACGCGCGTTGCATGAATTCGTAGCGGAAGGGCTCAGCGAGAAAATCGAACACGACGGGTCAGGGTGGGGTGCCTGGGTTTTGGTTGGGTTGATCGGAAACTCGCGACGAAGCTTTTGCCGGAGGTCGGTAGGTAGGCGTCCCCCATTATCTCCCGGCGAAGACGCGGGTGGTGAAGGCGGATTCGATGATTTCCGGAGTGAATGTGGTTTCGGTGGGGCCGCACGCAACGAGCTCCCCGTTGATGAGGAGCACGTGATCGAAGATGGCGGGAACGTCATTCATGTCGTGGTGGGAAACGATAATGAGTTTTCCTAGGCTGCGGAGGTGGTGCAGGGCTTCGGTGAAGGCGATCCGGGCATTCTTGTCGAGTCCGGTGTACGGCTCGTCGAGAAGGTAGATGTCGGCCTGTTGTGCCCAAGCCCGAGCCAGAAAGGCGCGCTGTTGCTGGCCGCCGGAGAGCGCTTTGATTTGCCGGTCGGCAAACGGCTCGAGATCGAGCACGCGCAGGGCTTCCTCGACGACGGCGCGATCCCGAGCGGCGAAGGATTTCCACCATCCCAGGGCCGGGTATCGCCCCATCTCGACGAGGCCGCGCACCGTGATGGGAAAATCCCAATCGACGGCTTCGCGCTGCGGCACGTACGCGATGGCTTTTCCCGGATTGTTGCCGGTCGTAACTTCATGGCCGCGGAATTCGATGCGCCCGGTTTCCAGCGGCAGCAGGCCGGCAATGGCTTTGATGAGGGTGGTTTTGCCCGCACCATTGGGACCGATGAGCCCGACGCAGGAGCCGCAGGCGAGTTCGACCGTGAAGTGGTGAACGGCCGGGATGCGATTGAATGAGACCGTGACGTCGTCGAGTAGCAGGTGGTGACTCATGGCGCGGCGAGTCCGGGCAAAAAGAAGACGTCTTGAATTTCGGTCCCTCCCCAGAAGGTCGCCTCCGACCGAGGTCCACCCTCAACAACTGCTTCAATCCGCAGAGCGTTGGCCGTCGCGCTGGTCCGCCATTTTGCGTTGATTACGAGATCGAGGCCTGCGGGCGGGAGAGAAACGGGAAACGTGGTTTCGGCGCTGGAACGTTCAGCTCTCACGGTGGCAACCGTTTTTCCGAGGGCATGCACGATGATCTCGTCCGGGGGAACGGGGGACGTAAACGTGAGAGTGGCGAGAGTATCCTTTCGAATCAGGTTTGTTGCCGGGGCCAATGCGGCCGCGGTCGGTGCGCGGTGGGCAGTGAGCCGCCAGGCGGGTATGGCGATCAGAAACAGCGCGAGAGCAAGTAACGCGAGGCGGATGAGTGGTGACCCCGTCATGGGTGGTGGCTGAGGATCGGCCAAGGAACACCGAACATTAACCGACGATCATTCCGGCCCGATTCTTCGTTGGCAAGCCGCTACTCCTGCAGCGCCTCGACGATGGCGGTGACGTTGTGCCGCATCATGCCTTCGTAGGTGGACGTTTCGCCGGTGCCGAGCCCATCGGTGTAAAGTGTGCCGCCAAGCTGGGCACCCGTCTCACGGGTGATTTCTTCGAGGATTTTCGGATTTTCGATGTTCTCAGCGAAGATGGCTTTCACGCCATCTGTTTTGATGGCGTCGATCAATCCGCGGACCTTTTTGGAGGAAGGCTGGTCGCGGGTCGTAATCCCCTGCACCGCGCGAATTTCAAAGCCGTGGTCACGGGCAAAATATCCAAGGGCGTCGTGCGAGGTGACCAGCACCCGGCGGTCCCGGGGGATTTTGGCAAGTTCGAGTTGAGCCCATTTGGCGAGCGCTTCGAGTCGGGTCGTGAGGGCAGCCGCGTTGTTTCGGTAATCATCGGCGTTTTCCGGATCGGCTGCGATGAACGCGTCGCGAATGACTCCTGTGGCGATGATCGCATTGGGCACACTGTGCCACCAATGCGGATCGGCAATTTTTCCACCATCACCGGTGGCGTGACTATGGCTGTGCCCATGATCGTGACCTTCGTCCGGTTCCGGGTCCGTCATCAGGGGTTTGATCGCTTCGCCGACCACCACGAAGGTCGGACCCGATCCGACACTTTTTTCGAGCTTGGCGAGGTAGGATTCGAATCCAAGACCGCTCACGAGAACGATCCGGGAATCGCTCACGGTCCGCACGTCACGCACCGTCGGCTCGAACGTGTGCGGGTCCGTCCCGGCCGGTACAACGTTGGTCACGGCAACGTGTTCGCCGCCAATATCTGCCGCGAGATCGGTCAGCACCGTGCTGAACGATGCCACCGGCAAAGGTTTGGTCGCGCCCGATAACTGGGTCAGGACCGCAAAAAACGCGAGGACAACGAACGACGAATATTTCATAATTGCGAAGCGACTCGCAAATATGAGAGGCTTTAGATGTTCCAGCAAGCAAGAACTTCGAATGGGCTGGAACGCGAGTGAAGTAGAATCGGGTGAGGAACAGCAGTTCTCATGACAATAAGCGGCATGAAATCCCGGAACGGAAATCCATCCTGCGGATCGCAGAAATTCGCGAGTCGGGAAGTTGGGGGCATTGTCAGATGTCGGGTCGTGACACCGTTAGTTTTTCATCACTCAAACCTAACCGGCAAAGCGCATTTGCACATCGACCCATTTCCCGTGCTCAAAAAAGAAGCGACTACCTCTACCTCCTCTCCCTTCTCCTCCATCAACTTAATGCAGCAAGAACCTCTCCATCTCGTCTCATTACTACTTTCCCTCTATTGAGCGACGATTTTAACTATGACACCATTCTCAAGATAGAATGTCCATAGTCGAGCATCTATACCGTCTGTGTAAACATAGCGAACGAACTCGTGCTCGCTCCCTAAATCTTCACCTATTATAGTTTGCAGAAAATCTTGATCGATTTCGGAGGGCTCACCGATTAACGATTTAAGAAATTGGAGGTTTTTCCCTACCGGATCATTCAACCTTAATAATTGGTCAACGGCTGCCGCTTGAGCGACAAAATCAACCTTTGCTGGTTCCGATTTCACAACTCGCCGAAGGTTTTGATCGCTAAACTTTCCTGCCCGAATGTCAGCAACGAGAGTTCCCCAGTCTCCGGACGTCATTGAGTTAAACTCTCCGGCAATTAAGGCCTCCAAGCGTTCCTCCTGATTCAACTGAACCGCTCCACCAGATTTGAGATTGTGTTTTTCTAAACGGGCCGTTCGAAAGGATCCTGAAATAATTACTGTGCCGACTGAATGCGTAGGATTGCTATTTCTGTGGAGATGACCTTCCGAACCTTCATCGTGCTTTGCCGATAGTTCATCGAAATTGGATTTTTTTCCTTGATCGCATGACGTGAAAATAAAGGCGACCAGTGCAAGGACGTGATTTCTCATTGATCAAGACTATTGGCACCTTTGCGATTAGCGGTGTACCTTTATTGATGGTGTTATTACTCTATAACGTTCTGTAGGGAACTAGTCCGCCAGAGTTTACCGCACCAGACTCCACCTCCGGAACCAAAGCCCGCCGCCTCTCTGAGGCCATCGCCAGATCGGCTCCTTCCACCAGCATTAGGCACGGAGCACCGGAGCAAATTCTGCGTTCTCGCAGGCATGAAGTCCGCACCTTCATGTTACTGGCTTGTAGGATTACGGACCCGATCGGTCAATCGGAAAGTGGATCACGTGATCCACGACTGACCTACGCGACAAAAAGAGCGACGGCGGTGACGGCAATGGCCCCGCCGGCAAAACGCACGACCGGAGCCGTGGTGAACCTTTGGATGAGCAGACCGATGCCGATGCCGATGCCGTGGAGGGCAGCGGTCGCCAGCACAAAGCCGAGACCGTATTCGATGCCCGAAGCGGAGAATGGCATTTCGGCACCGTGAGCGTAACCGTGGAAAATGGAGAAAAGTCCGACGAGGGGAAGTGAAGCGGCGAGGGGAAGTCGTACGGCAAATGCGATCAAAAGCCCAAGGATCAGGACTGAGCCGACGATTCCCGGTTCGACGAAAGGAACGGTGAACCCGGCCACTCCGAGGATACCTCCCAGCGCCATGACACCCACGAACGTGGCGGGAACGGCCCAGAGTGCGCGTCCTCCAATTTGGGCAGCCCACAGGCCGACGGCGACCATCGCGAGAATGTGATCGAGTCCATTGATCGGGTGGGCAAGTCCATGGGAGAAGCCGGAACTGTGATCGTGGCCCGGGTGCGCGTGCGCGAGGACGGGAAACGTGAGGAGCGTGAGCAGCGAAAGGGCGAGTTTTTGGTTCATCACGAAAGCGGTTTCCGGAACTAGATGCGACGCGCCGGGCGGATGCGCAAATCAATTCGGACGAAAGGGCCGTTACTCTCCGTCAATGAGCCAGCGAACGATGGCGGGCCATTCTTCGAGCAGGAGATCGGTGTCGTTGTGTCCGGCACCGGGAGCAACCCACATGCGCTTGGGACCGGTGCGCGCTGCGTAGAGCCGACGGCCCAGTGCGGCGGGCACGGTCGTATCATTTGCAGCAAGGATGAAAGCGACCCGGCCGTGAAAGCATTCGAGATGACGGACTGAATCGAACCGGTGTCGCAGCAGGAGTCCGACCGGCAGCCACGGGTAGTGGCCCCGCGCGGCCGAGGGGAGAGAGTCGAACGGTGTGATCAAGATTACGCCGGCGATGTGATCCGGCCGGGCGGCGGCGGTCGCGCTGGCGACTCCGCTGCCGAGTGATTGGCCGAGCAGATAGATGCGGCGGTCCGGATCGGTGGCGAGAGCGTCCACCGCATCGATCGCGGCGGAAGTGAGCGTGCTTTCAGACGGTGAGCCGGGCCGCGAGCCGTAGCCGGGGTATTCGAGCAGAAACGTTTTCCAGCCCGAGTCGCCCATCCGGCGATTCGCTTCGGCAAAAATAGAGCCATGGAGGGCGTAACCGCCGTTGCCGTGGCAGACGAGAAGCACACTCGTCGGATCGCCGGCGAGGGACTGCCATCCGATGACCTCACCCGCTGAATTTTTCCATGGGGTGAACCCAAGCCCGCGAGCGCTTTCCTCGAGTTCCTCCCTCGGAGCGGTGCTTGGAAAAAAAACCATGGAATCCTGGGAAACAAACAGGAGAACGCAAATGGCGGCGTAGCCCAGGAAGGCCAGAGCGAGAATCGTCATGAGTGAGCGGCGGAGCCTGGCCATGGGTGAGGATGGCGGATGTTCGCAGTTTATCGCGTTGCGGGTGGAGCGAGCCAGAGTTCCTTGCCGCCGGGAAGCGGGACGGGCTGAAAACCGTTCTTTTTTGCGTGAGCGAGGAAGAGTTTTTCGCGCGTGCGGTCGAATCCCGTGAGGATCGCGGCTGGTGGTTGAGTCGCGAGCAGATTGGGCAGCTCCGCGGGTGAAATGAATCCGAATCGGTGGCGGTCGGCAGGCGCAACGTGTTTGGCCGTTCGCCAGGCAAATGCTCCCGTCGTGAAAGCTGGATAGATGCTCCGATCGCCTTCCAAAGGGACCATCGGCGCGACGGTCAGGATCGGGCCGGTTGGAGTGGCGTCGCGAATTGCGAGACCCTGCGCGTGCAATTGCATCGGGACCCAACCAGCGACGTTTCCGACCCAGAGAAGATGCCGGTATTCGAAGATGCTCGAACCCACACTCAGAAGCAGGGCGAGAACGGCGACGCGGACAAAGCGCGGGCGTTGCAGAATGCTCGGATCGCGGGTCGCGAGTCCAAACACCGCACCGAGTATGGCGAGAAACGAGATGAGGAAAAAATATTGCGAGTAGGAAGGCGTGGGTGCCCAGGCGCCGAAGAGGGCGAACGGGAAGAGCGCCAAAACCAAGGTGAGCGGGTAGTTTCTCCGACACGCTCCCGAGCGGATCGCCGGCCAGATGGCAAACGCCAGAAACGCCACGGTGATCACAAGATTGCCGGGATGAATGACGGTCCTGGCAAAAAACAGAAGTTTGGTGGGAAGCGCAGAGCGGAGGTCTCCGGATGCCTCACGGTAGGCGGAATTGATCTGTGAATTGTAAATGAAGTTGTCGAAAACGAACGCCGCCGGAGCCTCGGCGAACAAGGCCAGCAGCGGAAGACTGCCGATGACTCCGCCAACGGCGAGCGCGATGGCAAAAAACGCACGTTCTCGAAATGATGCTGAAGGAATCAGGGCTGCCATCACCAGAAACGGCAGCGCGAGGGGAGCGTAGGAAATCCGTGACCCAACGGCGAGAGCGACGAGCAGGCCGGTTACGAAAAACCAGCGTTTCTGCAGTCGGGCCGCTCCGTGAATCTGGCTCGCGATGGCCAGCAATGTCAGCAAGGCAGGAAACGCCTGATTCCAAGCACGTCCAAACGTGTAGATGAAAACGGGATTGAACAGCAGCAGCGTGGCCGCGCCCAGGGTCAGCGCGAGACGCTGGCGCGGCGGCCAATTTTGGAAAGCGTGCCACGTGCAAGCCGAAATCAGCCCGAGCGAAAGCCACGCGCAAAACATCGAAAACAGGCGGGCCGTGAGAAAATGGTGATCGGTCGCGAGAAAAAGCGCCGCGTAAACGCCGACAAGATTGGGTGTGTGAAAATACGGATAATCACGCGCGGGAATCAGACCGTCATCGGCCAGAAGAACGGCCGAAGCGACAAACTGGTGCTCGTCGTGATTGAGCGGAGCGCCCACCGCGACGGCAAAAAGCAAAACGAGTGCCGCGCAAAAAAACGCTGCGATGGCGAGTGCGGGTCGCTGCGGCGGACGCTCCTGCATCGTCCCGTTAAGGCCGAACGCGCGTCGGGGTCGCCCGTAACCCGCTCGAGGCACTGCCGTGGCCTTCGTGGTATTCGGCGTCTTCGTTCACCTCCCAAACGTCGAAGAGATTTTCTCCAGCCAGCACGTTCCGGGCGGTGAGCATCGCCGTCATCATTGAATGATCCTGGTTGTTGTATTTGTGCATGCCATTGCGTCCGACGAGGTGAAGGGTCGGGAAACGCTCCTCGAGCTCGGCGCGAATGATGGCGACGTTGGCGGCATAATCGTCGTCGTAAACGGGATAAGCCTTGGGCTGGCGCACCACGCACCCGTCGACGATGTCGCTCCGGGAGGTGAGGCCGAGTGTTTCCATTTCGGTCGCGGCAAGATCGAGCAGGACGCGGTCGCTTGATTCCCAAAGGTGATCGCCTTCAAAGCAAAAATATTCGAGGCCGTAACACGAGAAGGCGGGATCAGGCGTCATCTCGGGCGACCACGATCGGAAATTCTGGATTCGCCCGACCTTCACGTTGGGTTCGTGGATGTAAATCCAGTTGTCGTCGAAGGCGGGATCGTGCCGACAGATCAGGGCGACAGTGAGGAAATCGCGGTAGCGCAAAGCTTCGGCGGCGGCCCGGCCGCGCTCCGAAAGTCGTGGAGTCAGGAATCGAACGAGGGTGCGAATCGGAGTGGACGATATGACGTGGTCCGACTGGGTCGTCGTGCGCACGCCTTCGGGATCTTCGATGGTAAGGGTCCACTGCGCCGATTCGGCGTCGTAGTCGCAACCCACGACATTCCGGCCCATGAGGACCGTGCCGCCGAGCGCGCAGAATTTTTTCGCACATTCCTGCCACATCATACCCGGACCGAGACGGGGATACCGAAACGAGCTGATGAGTGTTTTGACCTGATCCGCTCCCTCCGGCGGCCGTGGAAGCAGGGCGCTGAAGACGGCTTTGCCGAGTGAAAGTCCCTTGATTCGTTGGGCGGCCCAGTCGGCGGAAATTTCCTGGCACGACATGCCCCAGACTTTTTCGGTGTAGGTTTTAAAAAACGTGCGGAAGAGCCGGGCACCAAACTGGTTGGTGACCCATTCTTCGAAATTTCGCGGATTTTGATTCGGACGCAGCCTCGCGTGAAGGTACGAAAGGCCGCAGAGAAATGACTCGAGCAGACCAAGATTGCGCAGCGCCTCGAGCGGCCGGAGCGGATACGAATAAAACTTTCCACCGTAAAAAATCCGGGACGACCGGGGACGGACGAGCATGTCGTCCGGGAGAATTTCGTCCCAAAATTTTTCCACCTCCCGGGACTTGGAAAAAAAGCGGTGGCCGCCGATGTCGAAGAGAAATCCGCGGTAATTCGCGGTGCGGGAAATGCCACCGACCTGCTCGCGGTCAGCCTCGAACACGGTGACGTCTGCGCCTCCGCGGGCAAGGAGATAGGCCGCGGTGAGCCCCGCGGGTCCCGCTCCGATCACGCTCACGGTGGTTGAACGGCCTGGCTGGGAGACCGGTGCAGCGGAAGATGTGGCGGCTTGTTGCAGAAGAATAACGAATAAATTGATGACCCGGACGACCGCCGGGATGCCATGCTTCACCGCGGAACGCGCGGTGACTATCCGGTGTGCGGACACCGATGCAAGCGCTCATTCGCTTCGGTCGCAGACGGTTTTGTCCCGGCGATACCACCGAGTCGAACGCGCTATCCGGTGGTTTCCGGCCGGCGGCGAGCGGCCAGCTCGGCGAGGATGGCGGCGTGGCGGGCTTTGTTGATCGGGAAAAATGCGGCCAGCACGATGCCGATCACGAGGGCGGCTGCGGGCAACGGTCCGATGGCGATGCGAATTGCGGTGAGCGCGCTCTCGGGTTGGACCGCGGGGGCTTCGCCGGGTCCGGTGGAGATGTAACCAGCGGCGGCAAGTGCCTGGCCGACGATGAAGGTGCCGAGAGCGAGCGAGATCTTTTGGAGAAAAACGAAAAACCCGTAGAAGATGCCCTCGCGGCGCTGGCCGGTGCGCAATTCGTCGTATTCGATCGTGTCGGGCAACATGGCGTTGGGAATCAGGTAACACACCGCGATGCCGAATCCGGCGAGAAAGCCAAATGCGAACATCAGGGTTTCCTGGCCGGGTTTGATGAAAAGCAGCCCGCTCTGCGCGGCGAGCCAGAACGCCATTCCGAGGAAATAAACCGGCTTTTTGCCAATCCTCACGCTCAACCATGCCCAGGCGGGAATGAGGATCAGCGCGGTAGCCTGAACGGTCAGGGCGAGTAGTTGAAAGCGGTTCGACGGCAGTCCCATGCAACTCGCGACGTAGAACGGCAGGATCGTGGCGGTGAATTGCATCGCGAGCCACGAGCAAAGGTAGATGCCGCAAACGATGAGAAAGGGCCGGTTCGAAAAAACGATCTGGAGTTGCTCCCGGAGCGGCAGTCGCGGCGGGTTCGCGATCGCTTCCCGGGCGGATCGTTCGGCGTCGCGGCGCAGGACAAAATCGAGAATGCCAACGACACAAAATGCGATGCCCGCCAACGCGACGAACGCGATCGTGCCCGCAAATGCCATGTACTGCACGGTCGGTGGGGCGTTCCGGAAAACGTGAAATATCACGAGTGCCAGCAGCAATCCGCCGACGCTGCCGCCGAGCGAAAATGCCATGCGTGACGCGGTGATGCGGGACCGTTCGTCGTAGTCCCGTGAGAGTTCGGGCGTGAGAGCCGAGTGCGGCAGCACGAGGCCGGTGTAGAACGTATTATAGAGCACAGCGATGACCGCGTAATACGCAAAAAGCGCGAGCTGATTTTCCCCGGCCGCGAATCCCGGCACGTACCAAAGAAGGAAAAACAGGACGGTAAACGGGATTGCGCTGACCATCATCCAAGGTAGACGGCGGCCCCAGCGGCTGCGCGTGCGGTCGCTCAGCCAGCCGATGAGCGGGTCGTTGATGGCGTCCCAGACTTTTCCAATCAGGAGCACGCTGCCCGCGTAACCGGCGTTCAGTCCGGCGACGTTGGTCAGGAAGATGAGCTGGAAAAAGATCATCGTGCTCCCTGCCATGGCGGGGCCGAGTTCTCCCGCGCCGTACGCGATGCGGGTGAACGTCGGGAGCTTGTCGGCGGGAGCGGTCATCCAGTCCGATCAGGTGAACATGAGGCGGCAGATCACGATGGAAGCGATCACGCCCACGGCATCGGCGATGAGCCCGGCGGGCACGGCGTGGCGGGTCCGCCGAATGGCCACGGAACCGAAATAGACGGCGATCACGTAAAACGTCGTTTCCGTGCTGCCCATGATCGCGCCACCCATCAGCGACACGAGGCTGTCCGGTCCGGAGGTCGTTACCAGATCCGAATACAATCCGGTTGCTCCCGAGCCGCTGAGCGGACGCATCAGCACAAGGGGCAGCAACTCGACCGGAAATCCAATCGCACCGAGTGCGGGCCCGAGCCCTTGGGCGAGGAGCCCAATGCCGCCGGCCGCGCGGAACATTCCGATCGCGACAAGGATGGCGACAAGAAAAGGAATGACCCGCACCGCCGTGTGAAAACCTTCCTTCGCGCCCTCGACAAATTCCTCGTAGACCGGCACGCGACGAAGCGCGGCGTAGAGCGGGAAAAACGCGAGCAGGAACGGAATGGCCAGCGTCGAGATGGCGTGAATTGTCACGCTGAACGGATTGTCCGGCACGTTGTCCGGCCGGTTTTGCGTGATCAGAAATCCGGCGTAAGCGGTGAACGCAAAAAACAGGATCAGAACGGCGCCGCCCCAGGCGGGCAGGGGAGCGGCGGTCGGTTCCGGCGGTGCTTCTCCGGCCGCCTCGTCGACGATTTCCGAAGATATCGCCGCCGGGGTTTCGATCGGCGGCAGTCGATAGGCAGGCAGTTTTTCGAGAAATTTAACCGCGGTGATGCCTGCGATCGTCGAGCAAACCGTGGCGATGAAGGCGGGGCCGATGATGGCGGTGGGATTGGTTGATCCAGCGGCGGCGAGGATGGCGACGACCGTGGTCGGCAGGAGCTGGATCGAGCTCGTATTGACCGCGAGGAATGTGCACATCGCGTTGGTCGCGGTGCCCGGCCGGGGATTCAGCCGCTCCAGCAATTGCATGGCGCGCAGCCCAAGGGGAGTCGCGGCATTTGAAAGCCCGAGCATGTTGGCCGCCATGTTCAGCACGATGGCACCCTGCGCGGGATGACCGGCCGGCACGTCGGGAAACAGCCACCGCATGGCTGGGCGGAGTCCGCGGGCAAGCACTTCGACGAGGCCGGATCGTTCGGCCAGACGCATGAGACCCAGCCAGAGCGACCAAAGACCCAGCAAAGGCAGCGCAAGTGTCATCACCGCGGTTTTCGCCGCCTCGAGCGCCCCCATCGTGACGGCGTCAAGCGTGCCGGTGATGCCGCCGAGCACGAAGGCCAGCAGGACGAGACCCAGCCAGATGAAATTCAGCATCGGGGCGTTCTAGGCACCGCGCGGGCCGGGATCAAGCCGGGTCGCGGGCCGGGCGTCACGAGCGATTGATCACGAGGCGCTCGACGCGGGATTTCCGGTTGAGACCATCGACCGCGCGGATCCGGATCACGTTGCGGCCCGGCTGAAGAGGCACCTCGAATTGCCAGCGGCCGGATCCCCGCGCGATTCGTCGCGGGCTGCCGCTCGTTGACGAATCGACGAGCAAAATACCCGCTTCGCTTGACGCGCGTCCGCGCAGCGTGACCGTGGTGCCGCTGATCGAACGGAATTTTTTTCCGGTGACCCTGAGCTGGGTGGGCCGGTTGGGAATGGCGCGGGAGAGTCGCGGCGTCATTTCCAAAAACATATCGGTCGGCACATGCGTGGGATTCGAAGAGTTCACGAAGATCACGACCGATTCGTTCGTCACGAGGTTATGCATCACCAGGCTCTGATACCCGAGAACCTCCGCGGTGTGGCCGAGCCAGCCGCGGATTTTGCCGAGTGCAAGGCCGTAGCGGTCGTAAAATGGCCCAACTCCCCGCGAGGAATCGATCATGCGCAGGCGTGCAAGCTGGGACCGGCGGCTGACCAACGTGCCGTGAGCGAGCGCACGCCCCCAGACGCGAAGATCGTCCACCGTCGAAATCATGGCTCCTGCCCCGGAGAGTGCGCTGGGTGAGATTTCGGTGACGTCCAAGCGCCCCACCTCGTCGTCGAGTATGGCGTAGCCGTGCCCAAATGGCGGCGGCAGAAAAATACCCGTCGGGTAGCTGGTGCGGTCGAGCCCGAGCGGACGGATCAAGTTTCGAGTTATTTCCGCACGGAGTGAATTCCCGGTCACCCGCTCAACGACCATGCCGAGCAAAATCGTGTTGGTATTCGAATAATGCCACGCCTCGCCGGGCTGGAAGTAGGGTTTTTGGGCGTTGGCGATCGCAACGATCTGGCGGTCGGTCCAGACTTTGGTGCGATTGAACGCGAACTCGAGAATGAACGGCAGATCTTCGGTGTAGTTGAAAATCCCACTCGTCATGTCGGCCAGCTCACTCAGGGTGGCGCTGCCATTGCGCAGACCGGGCACGTAATTGTCGATCGGGTCGTTGAGCGAAAGCCGGCCTTCTTCGGCCAATTGCAGGAGGCGGGTGACAGTGAACGATTTTGTGATGCTCCCGATCCGCTGGGAATTGGCCGCGTTCATCGGAGCGCGGGTCGCCACGTCGGCGACGCCCCGGGTGATCACTTCGAGTCCGCGGCCCGGGCGGTAAATTCCAATTATGACGCCGGGCACCGTGCCGGAATTGACCACACGGTCCGCGATGCGGGCTATTTCAGCGTCCGCGGCTGCGGCCACATGGGCCAGCACCGTGGTGGCGCTTACAACGGCTAAACCGGCCAGGATGCCGGTCCAACGGGTCGGGGGAAATCTGGAGATGAGAGAAGAGGTCATTGGTCCGGCACGCATCTAGCAGAATTTTTGCCGCGCACAAAAAGCGAAGTTGTGACGTTCGGCGTCCCGGATTGGAACGGTTGCGACCGGAGTCCACGTGAGCAACGATTCTTTTTCCATGAAACTATTCCTCCTCTCCATCTTGTCCGTTGTAGCTTTAGCTGGCTCCAGTTTCGCTGCCGATAAACCGGGCAAGATCGAATTCGAGGGTCAGGTGCAGGAACTGCCCGCCAGCGGTTGGGTCGGCACCTGGAAAATTTCCGGGAAGTCCGTCGTCGTCAGCGATGCGACCAAGGTCAAGGAAGACGATGGCAAGGTCGTCGTGGGCAAAAAGGTCGATGTCGAAGGAACGCTCGATCTCGATGGCACCATCCGCGCGACCGAAATCGAGACGGAAGACTGACGCAGCGTCGGCTCACGACCAGTCGATCGGCAATGATCGACTGGTCGGCAGTTCGTCAGATTGCCGGTGCTGGAGAGCCCGGTGGACTTCGTTTGGCGCGAGCGGTCTCCGCACGGACGGAGTTCAGGATTGCGTGAGGGCCGGGAACGATTAGCATCCGCAGTTTCCCGGAATCTCCTGATCCATGATGTTTGCGGCTTCTTTTTTAGCGACGGTCGGAATTCCGTTCGCGGTCTTGTGCGGATTCGTGGCTTTGGGTGCGGCCGTTTATCTCATCAAGGGAATTCTTGCGGCTCCCGCGGGCAACGAACGTATGGCGCAGATTGCGGGGGCGATCGAGGAGGGTGCCAAGGCCTACCTCGCGCGGCAGTTTCGATCCATTGCCGTCATCGCGGTGGGCATCATGGTCCTGCTCGCCATCTTCAAGGATTTTGCGACGGCCATTGGTTTTCTGCTCGGGGCGGTTTGCTCGCTGGCGGCAGGTTTTATCGGCATGCGCATCGCAGTCCTGGCAAATGTGCGCACCGCTCAAGGTGCGACGGTGAATCGGCATACTGCGCTCCAGGCGGCATTTAATGGCGGCGCAGTGACCGGTTTGCTGGTGGTCGGACTGGCGCTCGTTTCGGTCGCGCTCTTCTGGATGGTGGTGTCGTTTTTCAGCCCGGATCGCGCGTTGACGAGCCTGGTCGGCGTGGCACTTGGGGCGTCTTTAATTTCAGTCTTCGCCCGTTTGGGTGGGGGAATTTACACCAAGGCCGCCGACGTCGGCGCGGATCTCGTGGGCAAAGTCGAGTCGGGTCTCGACGAGGACGATCCCCGCAATCCCGCCACCATCGCAGATAACGTCGGCGACAACGTCGGGGATTGCGCGGGCATGGCGGCGGACGTGTTCGAGACCTACGCGGTTTCTCTCATCGGCGCTGTGCTGGTCGGCGCGCTCACGGCCGGGTTGGGCGCACCGGTCGTTTACCCGTTTGTGTTGGGCGGACTCGCAATTCTGGCGTCGATCGTCGGCATTTATTTTGTGAACGTGACCAAATTGCCTCCGGCGAGTGCGCTGATGGGTGGGGTTCTGGTTTCAGCGGTCGTTTCGGCGGTGGTTTTCTGGCCGGTGACGATGCTGATGTTTTCCGATGGGCTGCGCGTGACCGACGTGCTGACGGGCGTGGAACAGACGTTCACCGCGGGGGGCATTTATTTCTCGGCAATCGTTGGCCTGGTCATGACGGGAGCGGCGGTCCTCATCACGAATTATTACACGTCCACCGCCTACTCGCCGGTGCGCAAAATCGCGGCGGCATCCGTCACCGGGCATGCCACCAACATCATCGCCGGCCTTGGCGTCGGTATGCACGCAACCGCGCTGCCGGTCATCTGCATCGGTGCATCGATGTGGCTGAGTTTTTCCGCCGCCGGACTTTACGGGATCGCTGTCGCGGTGATGGCGATGCTTGCGATGGCCGGCATCATCATTTCCCTCGATGCGTTCGGACCGATCACCGACAACGCGGGCGGCATCGCAGTCATGAGCGGCATGCCGAAGGAGATTCGCGCGATCACGGACGATCTCGACGCGGTCGGAAATACGATGAAGGCCGTCACCAAAGGTTACGCCATCGCCTCGGCGGGACTGGCCGCGATCGTGCTTTTCGGATCTTACTACGTGGACTTGAAGCACCATCTACTCGGCCCTGATAGTCGGCTTCAGCTCAATCCGCTCCAGGTCGCAGAGGCGCTGACGTTTTCGCTGAAGGATCCTCGCGTCATGATCGGGCTCTTCATCGGCGGGCTGCTGCCGTATTTGTTTTCGGCGTTCAGCATGAACGCGGTGGGCCGTGCGGCGGGCGCAGTGGTGACCGAAGTGCGCCGTCAAATTACGCTCAAGCCCGGCATCCTGCGCGGCGAGGATACGCCGGATTACGGGACGTGCGTAGATATTGTGACGAAGGCCGCGCTGCGTGAAATGATCGTGCCGGCACTGCTGCCCGTCGTGGTCGTTGTGCTGGTAGCACTCGCTCCGGACGGAATGCGCATCCTCGGAGGTGTGCTCGTCGGTTCCATCGTCACCGGGCTTTTCCTCGGCATTTCCATGACGTCGTCGGGCGGTGCCTGGGACAACGCCAAAAAATACATCGAGGAAGGGAATTTCGGGGGCAAAGGCAGCGAGGCTCACAAGGCTTCGGTCACCGGTGACACCGTGGGCGATCCTTACAAA
>JBGTDR010000084.1:0-13984 GCA_041748215.1 Chthoniobacterales bacterium | reverse complement strand
TTGTTCGATTGCGTTACGATCGATCGACAAGGCGAAATTGTCTGGTGAAGTTAATTTTAAAGACTGAATTAGCAGTGTGATGATCCACGAGTTTCGTTCTATATTTGCAATGCGGAACTCCTCTTCCTCCCCAAGCATTGTCTGCCAAAGCTCTCCCTCCTTCCAAAGATACGTGACTTGTCTCGCGTCGTCGTGTTGAGGTGTAAATACAAGCTCAGCTGTTTTCTCGTTAGGGAAAAAGCGCGTTGTAATCTTTTCACCAACATTCCCTACCTTATCGAACATGAAGAGATTCTGCTCAATCGGTTGAGGCAGTCGGCCAAGCAGTATTTCAATTTGAGTCGTATCAATTAATTGGTCAGACTCGATCATCGACTTGAGAATCTCCCCGCGCGCAGGAATGAGGAAAAAGATAAATGCAAAAATTATGCAAAGAAAATTGCTGAAATGATGAGGGGTCATTATTTTTGTTTTGCCAGGAAGTTACTTCTACCTCTGACGATAAGATTATTCCAGCTAATTTAGCTTCTCCCGCATTCAAGACTCATTTTTGTCCGCAATAAAGTCGTGCAGATCGTGCCGCATTTTGACGGCTATCCGAACGGCTGCTGGAGTCGCAAATCGGCAAAAACCAAAAAGAGTCAGGCCTATAAAATACACATTGGCCGGAGAGGAGCGTGCGGTCTGAATGGGCGGGGGAGGAGGAAACTGCGGTTGGAGATTGGAGGTGCGCTGTATCGTGTGATCAGCCCACGTCCTCGAGCGGCCGCGATGAAAAATGGGATCGGTTGCGGACGACCAGGTTTCGCACCGTGAGGTCGGTGCGCATCATGCAGCGCAGGGCGACGCGGCCCGCGGTGAAAACGGAGCCGTTGTTGTCGTGCGGATTGTCGGTGACGTCGATCACGGTCACGCCATCAATGGCCCCGCGAAGGCGCGGCCCCTCCTGCACCCAGTCGAGGCGATACCAGCGCTCGAGTTCCCACCGCCGATTTTCGACCTGAAACGCGAGCGGGCGATACCACGGGTTTTTCATCAGGCCGTGGTTGGCGAGGTCGTTGCGGACGTCGCACATCTGCCGGTAAAATTCCCAGTGGTAGTTCCTCACGTCCTCGCCAAAAACCGTGGCCATCGAGCCGTTCACGCGCAGGGCGTAGTCCTCGAGAAAATCTTCGCGCTGCATGCCCGATGCCTGCGTCATAAGCAACGCCAGCCCACCCTCGGCGTGCAGCCGGAAATCAAAACTTACGTGCAGGTCGCCCTCGAAAACGTCGCGTGTCCAGAGATACAGGCGCGAAAGGTCCTTCGACGTGTCGAATTTATTGACCGATCCCACGCCGCCGAGTCGCGCGGATTCCGCAAAATCGGGCGTGCGAATATGGAAACCTTCGTCGGTGAAATGCACGGCCGTCCCGCAGCCCTGCAGAAAAAAACGCTCGTAGTGGGCGCGTTCGCAAAGGGATAGATCGAGCTTCGTTTCCCAGCCGTCGGACGAGTCGCGTGTGAACTCAAATTGCTCAAGGCCGCCGCCTTCGTAAACGTGGGCCAGCTCGGCGGCGAGGTCCGGGTAGTCCTGGGTGGCCTCGGCGGCGTGGATCGCGCGCACCGCGTCGGGCGCGAGTCGGGTGTCGTAAAAAGCGAGATCGGAGAACGCAAACGCGGGGTTGCCGAGGTAAAGCGTGGGACCGCAAACGTCGTCGTAAAGCCGTGACGCGATGGTGTCGTGCGTGGCGATGAGCATGCCATTGGCATACATGCGGTAGTCGCCAGCCGGACGGTCCCACGTGAGCGCAAGCTGATACCAGTGGTGGCGATGGAATGAAAAATGGCCCGGCGCGGCGGTCGGTTTTTGCTGCAGGTTGAAGCAGCTCTCGAGGTAGGAACCGCGGCCCCACTTGGCGATCAGGCTCGGGTGCCACCAGGTGTGATAATAAAGCGCAAAATGCGCGGTCTCGACCTCTGGCAGGGCCTCGCGGTCAGAGAGCAGCGCAAACTTGTCTGCCGCGGGATTGGACCGGGCGTGGTGGACGTGGTGCGGGGCAACGTCGACGTCGTCGAGCGGCGCAACCCAGAGCGTGAGTGAACCCTGCGGCGCGTTGAGCGTGTGTTCAGGCACGGCAAGCCGGCCGCGAATTCCGGTGAAGTTCAGGCCTGCGCGGCCGTGAA
Organism: Chthoniobacterales bacterium; assembly: GCA_041748215.1. GTDB lineage: Bacteria > Verrucomicrobiota > Verrucomicrobiia > Chthoniobacterales > JAATET01 > JBGTDR01. The sequence continues at coordinate 11,818 of JBGTDR010000084.1, read as the reverse complement.
ACTCGATCACCCGCGCAGGCGAGCCGTGGCGAACATCGCGCGGGGTCGCTGGGGGAATGCAGGTGAAGACGGGGGAAGGGAAGCTCATGAGAAACTGTGAAAAATGCTGCGCTGTCGGGCGAACGGAGTGCCGTGAGGATGGTGTAATCGTGCCCTCAAAACGTCGCGACGGGACCAGCGTAATCGCATGGGTGCGGGGCGTCGGTCAATTCCATGGCGGTCGCCTTCAAGATCGCCCGGATGTTTGATCGGAAAATCGAAAATGTTTTCGATGATGAGAAGTGAGAGTTGCCGTCAGGCGAGTGGTTTCGTCCGCCAACGTTTCCGGTTTGCGAAGAGGACCGGATTTTGCCCAGATTAACGGATGCGCCTCTCCCCCGCCTCCCGTTCTTTCGTGCCGTCCATTTTCCGAATGCTGATAGCCGCAGCTTTGTCGACTACGGCTGGTGCGGCCGAGTCCACGGAAAGAACCGTCACCGCCGATTACACGCAGGTCGCCGGACCACGCTCGGAAATGTGGCGGGAAAGCGTCGGGGCCGCCCGGGCCGCGGAAGGATTGCGCGCCGATTGGCAGGAACACCTCAAAATAGTGCAGGACGAGATCGGATTCCGCGCGATGCGTTTTCACGGAATTTTTCACGACGACATGGGGGTTTACACCGAGGACAAGGACGGCAACCCGGTCCACAATTGGCAATACGTCGACCTCCTCTACGATGCGCTGCTCGAGCAGGGCATTCGCCCGTTCGTGGAAATCGGATTCACGCCCATCGCGCTCGCCAGCGATCCCACCAAAAGTTTTTTCTGGTGGAAGGGTAATCCGAGCCTGCCAAAAGATTGGGATCGGTGGCAGAATCTCGTGACCGATTTTGTGAATCACCTCACCGCACGCTACGGCCGGGAGGAGGTGCGGAAATGGCACTTCGAAGTCTGGAATGAACCGGACATCAAAGCGTTCTTTTACGTGCCCGAAGGCCAGGACCGCACCGCGGCCTACCTCGAGCTTTATGACCGCACCGCCCGCGCCGTCAAAAAGGCCGACCCCGAATACCGCGTCGGCGGCCCCGCCACCGCCGGTCCGAAAAAATTGATCACCGATCTGATCGCGTACTGTGACCGGACGGGCGCGCCGTTGGATTTCATCACGTTCCACGCCTACGGGCTGGACCGGCAGGTTGGCGGGCTCGATCCCGTCGGCGACAAACGGTATTTCATCCGGCCCGACGTCCAGGGCCTCGCGGGCGCGATCGGATCCGGAATGCGGATGGTCGCCCAGTCCAGCCGGCCCGACCTGCCGGTTTACATCACGGAGTGGAACACGTCCTACGCAAAACATGATCCGGTCCACGACTCCTACTACAACGCCGCGCACAACCTCGGGCAGATCAAGGAAACCGAAAAACACCCCCGCCTTGGATCCATGTCCCGCTGGACGTTTACCGACGTGTTCGAAGAAGACGGGGTGCCCCCGGCTCCCTTCTGGGGCGGGTTTGGCCTCATCAACCTTCAGGGCATCAAAAAACCCGCCTTTTTCGCCTACAAATACCTCGCGGCCCTCGGCGGGGAGGAGCTCGTCAACGCCGACCCCTTTTCCTGGGTGACCCGGGACGCCAAGGGCGGCGTGCAGGCGCTGATCTTTGATCATTCCTACCCGATGGCGGAGCCCCTGGTGCAGAGCAATCGGGAGTTCTTCGGCCAGGTCCATCCGCCCCTCAAGGAAGCGCCCGTCCGGCTCGAGCTGGAAAATCTTCCCCCTGGCACTTACCAACTCGCGGTGCGTCGAACGGGTTTCCGAAAAAACGACCCCTTCACGCGTTACCTCGAAATGGGATCGCCGAAAAATCTTTCCCGGGATCAGGTCGCCGAGTTGAAGGCGCTCACAACCGACCAACCGGAAAGTGAAGAATCCGTCGTGATCGGCGACGACGGCCGGTTCGTTCGGACGTTCCCGCTCCGCTCGAACGATATCTACCTCGTCACGCTCGATCCTGTGCCCCCGACGCGCTGAACGTGAGGCTGCCGCGCGCCGCGATCGGGTGACCCTCGAAGTCCACCGGCGCGTCGCCGAAATTCACGACTGCGCGTCGGCCGGAGGCGAAGACGGTTTCCTGCACCGTGCGGTCCGCGCTCACGAACCGGTGCGAGACCATTTCGTCGTAACAAATTTCGGCCAGCCACGGGCAGAGCCGTTGGTAACTCGCGACAAAATCCACCGAATAGGCCTCCCAACGATCCTGGTCGATCGACCAGAGCGGCGCGGTGCCGTAGAGCAGGTTGAACAGATCCTTTTTCCACCAGATCTCGGGGTTGTGGTGGTTGCCATCCTCCCACCGCCAGGACGTCACGATCGCGTCGTGATACACCAGCTCGAAGAGTGGGACGCGCGTCGTTTCATTGATCGAATATTCGAGGTAAATCGGAGGCGCGACCCGCGAGCCCAGCATGATGCTCGGACGCGCGTTGTTTTTCCAATCGCCCGCGTAATAAATCGTGCCCGGATGGTTGGCCTCGGTGTCAAACCACGTGCGTTGCAGCGTCATCATGCCGTGCGCGTAAACACCGTGCGACCCGGCGAAATCCGCGCCCCACTCCGCGCCGAGAAAAACGCCGTAGCGGTCCTCGAGCATCTCGAGATTGGCGACAAGCGCCTCGGCGTATTGTCGGCGCGTGAGTCTGAAACCCGGGTTGTGGCACTCGAACAGGCCGTTGGCCTGATACACGTCCACGAAGTAGGAGTCATGCGGGTAGAGCGCCAGCTCACGCTCGACGCGCTTCATGATTTCCCCGCGCACCGCCACGGGATTGATCGTGTGGCCAAACTGATTCACGTAATACGTGCCGTCTTCGTTCTGTGCCGCGAGCTGGTGAAACTTACCGGGAAAATACGGCCGCTTCAGAAAAATTTCCGGATTGGGCAGCGGGCGATCTTCGATGTCGGCCGGATGAATGTCGGTGAACAATTCGTATCCACCCGACGCGTAGCCCAGCTCGCGCAACCGGTCGTCGTAACCGGGCTCGGGGTAAGGCAGGTGATTCGGATTCCAGATGAGAAACGCTCGTTCGATCCCCGCCGCCTTCAGCCGCCGCGCGAACTCCACCTCGCGCGCGCCGTCCCACACGTAAATGTGCGCCGCGCCCAGAATTCTGGCGATGGCAGGAAAACGCGCCTCGTTTTCCCGCAGCGTGCGCACCCCGTTTTTTGGCCAGGCGTAAGCCCGGTAACGTTTGCACTGCGCCACGTAACCGCCGCGCGCAAAAAACACGTAACGCACCGAACGCTCGTAGCTGAACGTCCCCATTGAGCTCACCCAGACCGGCGCAAACGTCACGAGTCCGTCCTCGCGTCGCGGCTCGAGCGTTGCGTCGTGAGGCGTTTCGAGGATCGCCATATAACCACCCTCCAGCGCCGCGTCGACCACGCCCAACCACGGCATCACCAGCCCGCCGCCGCAAAAATAGATGCGCTCGGTGCCCAGCGGGTAGCCGGTGTCGCCCGCGGGCAACAGCAGCCCCTCGCCGTCGGTCAGTACCAACGCGTGCGCCGCATCCGGCGTGCGAAACGCCGGCGGGAACTCGAGCCGTTCCATCGCCGTCCCCTCGGCCGCGCTCACCGAAACCACCACCTCCGACTCAGCCGTGAGCGTGATGGTCGCGGTAAAGGCGAAGTCCCCCTCCAGCGCGATCACGAGCCGATTGTCCTCGGACGTCACCGACGTCACCCGCAAGTCCGCATCGAACGGAATTTGCTCCCAGACCGCGCCGCTGCGCCGATCCGTCACGGTCAAGCCACGTCGATCGGCGTCGAAATGAAGTTCGAGATTCTGGTCAGCAAGAGTCGCGGGCATGGAAAGGATGATGAACGGAGGACGGGATCCTGGGAAAGCCCGCCGTGCTGCGGTCGGCCGCGGTCAGGGCGGCGTGATCCGAAGACGCAGGAAGCGTGGCTGATCCGTCAGCGTGACGCGATCATGGACCGTGGTGATCCGTGTCGGATTTCCGTTGATCCCGATCGGACCATCGACCGCGGTGAACCATGCGCCCTGGGTCAATTGCCAGGACCCGCCCGGCGTGATGAACGCGATCTCCTCCCACGTCGACATATTTTCAGAGGCTTCCACCGCGTAACGAACGGGTGCCGGGTCCAGGCGAGTAAAAGTCAACCGCAGCCGGTTGCCTTCGACTGACACGGTGGTCGGAGCGGCGTGCGACCCCGTCACCGGCGACGTTTGCACCGCGAATTCCAGCAGGTTCACAAATCCGTCGCCATCGGGATCGGCGTTGTCACCCCACACAGTGGTTTCCAGCGCCGGCACGCTGCGGACCGCGGCGGGAAAATAGGTGCGTTGCCAGCGTTCCCGCGGAGTCAGTGCGGCGGCGGCGAGACTGCGGATTTCGACGGAATCAACCGAAAATGCGAGCCCATCGTTCGCGTTGTCCTGCTGGCCGCTGATACTCAGATGCCCACCGAGCGTGGTCGCGGCGGAGCGAAATCCGAGCCCGGTGGCCCGGCCGCTTTGTCCGTCGCTGCCGGTGATGGTGACATCGTACGTCCCGTGGGCGCGTCCCCCGGTATTTCCCGCGGCCGGGGCCGCGTAGACGTCAATCGTGAAAGTATAAATTACACCACTCGTCAGCGTCACGCCTAGGGGAACAAAACGCTCCGCATCGAAGGCGTTCGCGACGCCGGGGTCGCCATCAAACGCGCCCCATTCGCCCCCCCGGACGCGCGCGTTCGGGGCGACCCCAAACGCCCGAAGAAAGAAGGTGGATTCATCGCCGGCTCCCATGATGGTCGTGGCGCGATCGGTGATCGTGAGAACGTCGCCAACGGAGCGAAAAACATCGTTCGCGGAATCCATCCGAATCTTGCCGGTCAGACGCGTAAACTGGTTGGTGGGTCGCACGTCCGACGACCACCGGCGGCGGATGCCCTCCTGCGAAATTGTTCCGCCAGTGCGCGTCACCCGCGCGTACCCGCCGTCGCCAAGAGTTGTCGTGCTGGCCGCGGAAAGTGCCACGGACGGAGAAACGAGCCAACGGGTGAGCCACCCGTCGCCGGCATTGCCGGGAATCTGCTGCGGCAACGTTGATCCCGCTCCGCCGGAAAAATCGGCCCGCACGATCCCGTCCGTTGGTTGTGCGATCATACGCTCGAAGGCTCCGAGATCTGCGACCGCGAGTTCGTCACCGTTGCCGTCCAACGGGCGGGCGACGCCGAGGTAATCCGTTGTCGAAATCGGTGCGAGGACGGCGGCATCGATGGCGGGGGATTCCGGGCGCAGGCGGAAATCATTGGCCGCGGAGTTAACGTAGCGCGGATCGCTCGTGATGGCGTTAGTGCCGGTCACACCGCCGTTGCCATTGGCCGGACCAAATAGCACGTTGCGATCCACGGTGAACGTTGTGGTGTTCACGTTGAGGTTGCGGCGGATCGGAGTGCCGTTGCCGGAGAAGATGTTGTTGCGCACGACCAGATTCCGATTGGTTGCATCCGACGCTTCGATGAGCAGACCAGTGTTTTCGTAGTTTGATCCCGCGTTGACACCATTCCGCACGACGGTGTTGTTGAAAATTTCGACGTCCTGGATCGGGCCGTTGTCGAGGTAGCCGGCGAGACGAATCCCAATGCGGGCGTTATCGCGCACCAGGTTGTCGTAAATTTTCACCCCGCGTACGGTGCCGCCCTCCTCGGAAGCGACCACGATGCCCGAGCCGCAGTTGAATACCTCGTTGCCGTAAACCTCGATGTCAGTGAGTAGGCTCGCGTAACTGTCCAGATAGATCCCCAGCCGGACGAGGTCATAGACGCGGTTGTGGTGGATCGAACCCCGCGCACACGACCCCTTGGCGTCGATGCCTTCGCCGCCCGCGTTGGAATCAACAAGCCGGTCAAAAACGACGTTTCCCGCGACCTCGAAGTCCGTGCAGCCCGCCAGGGTAATGCACTCCTGGACGTTGATCCGGGGCTCGGTCGTCGGATAGACGCACGCCCGCCGCACCGTGTTGTTGAGGATCTTCACAAAGGAACTGATCCGGACGTAAATGCCCGATCCCCACGTGTTGTCGGTCGCACAATTCTGAATCGTGATGTTTGTCCCGCGATCAACGATGAACCCGAAAAACCGCGAATTGATCACCTTCAATCCGTCCACCACGATCCAGTTTTTCTGAACGATCCAGAACGGTCCGTCCCAGTTGTACGTGGGAAAGTTCAACTGCGCATCGATGATCACCTCGCCGCCGTCAGCGCGGTAAATGATGGGCGCGGATTGGGTGCCCGAGTTTGCGGGTTTGATGAACGTCGTTGGATAATACGTGCCCGGCGCGATCAGGACGGTGTCGCCCGCCACCGCCACCTCGGCGGCTTTGTTGATCGTGGCAAAAGGGGCGCCCGGCGTCAGTCCGCGACCGGACCCGACGTCGCTGCCGTTCGTGGCAACGTAAAGCGTGCGGGCAAAAACGTCGGCACCCGCCAGCAAACCAAATATTAGAAACGTCGCGACCGCGACCCGGGGGGTAAAACCGTCGATGCGCATATCTAGGGGGGAATGTTGGGCTCCGGGGGGAGCAGGTTGGGTCTCAGGCACGCCGGGCTCGGCGCGACCGCAAGAATGCCAGAGCGGCGACGGCGATACCCAGGAACGCGTAAACCGACGGCTCGGGTACTGCGGTGAGGGTGACATTGTCCAGGCGGTAGGTCTCCGTTGAGAAAAAGTCGTTGATGCCGATGCGAATCGGATTGCCCGCATCTTCAGCGACGGCCGTGTAACTCAGGGTAAACGTCTGGAATGTGCCGGCGGGAATTGCGTTGATTGCGTCGCTGGTCACGAAGATCTGCCCGGTGCCCGAGATCAGGGCGGTATTCGCAGCATTCCGGAATCCAAAACCAATGCCACTCGTGTTGGGATCGGTGAAGTTGAGAGGGATGCCGATATCCACGGTCATCGTATAAGTGACGCCTGGCGTAAAAGTCTCGGTAGTCAATTGCGAGATGCTGTTGTTGATCCAGATGGCATTCACGCCACTGAGGCCGGACGTAAACTGCGCGGAAACGTCGGTGACTTGCCCAAACGTTGTGGTCTGCGCATCCCACCCCGGAATGGTGCTCGTGCTACCGCCGTTGTAACCGGAGGACAGTTCAAAGCTCGGGTTGACGAGGGTGATGGTCTGCGCGGTCGTTGCGTTTACCGCGAGAAGGCTGAGGCTCACGGCACCAAGGGCGAGGAGGCGATTTTTCATGCTTTGGGGATGGATTTGGGAAGAGACCCGGTTGATCCCGGTCGTTCGTGACCTGAGTTTCCGAGCAATTTTTTTGATTGACGCACCCTTCGCCCCTCACCTTGCAGTCGCAAGAAACGCGGCGGCCTTATGTAAGGCAAAGCGTTTGCGCAACGGCATTTTCGATTTTAACCTGCCGGGATTCGCGCCGCCCGTTATGCCCGACTCCCTGCCCCCCGGTCTGCTCAGCATCGCCCGCGCGCTTGGCATCTCGAAGATGTCGGTATCGACCGCCCTGCGGGATAAACCAGGCGTTTCGACCGCGTTGCGCGCCCGCGTGAAAGCGGAGGCTGAGCGGCAGGGGTATCGGCCCGACCCCCAATCGGCCGAACTTATGGCCATGGTGCGCGCCCGGCGCCACCGCGATGGCGGCCGAACCATCGCGTTTGTCAACACGTTCACCGACCCCACGCTGCTCACCCGCATCGACGGATACCGGCAGTTCCTGGAAGGCGCCCGCGCCCGCGCTCTGGAATACGGGTACCACGTCGACGTCTTCGAAGCGCGAGCGAATGGAATGACGGCTGCCCGGCTCGCGGACATCCTCCACGCGCGTGGCATCACCGGAGTTTTGATCGGACCTCGATGGGCTCTCGAACCACCGATCGAATTCCCTTGGGAACGTTACACCTCAGTACTCGTGGGGGAGACCGAATACGGCCCCAATCTTCATCGCGTCTGCAATCATCACCCCCACTCTTGCGCGACCGTCCTTCGCCGGCTCGCCGACAAGGGCTACCGACGCATCGGACTCGCGCTGCAACGGTCGTTCGAGGCGAAATCCGGCTACGATCACCTGATGGGCGCGGAACAGTTTCGCCTGTCGGATGACCGTGGCGTCGAAGTGATCCCTTACCTCCCGGAGGAGTGGGACGACGCCGAATGCGAAGCCTGGGCGATCCGGTCCGGCCTCGATTGCGTCGTGAGTTTATCCGAGCGGCCATTTCGCATCGTGGATCGCGTGCGCGCTCCCGGTGGCGGAAAACTTGGCTTCGCTCTCTTGACGACCATTCCCGGCACGCCGTATTCGGGCATCAATCAACACACTGTCGAGATCGGTTCTGCGGCGGTGGATCTGCTTCGCGGCCTTCTGCTCGACGGCCAGCGTGGGACCGTGGCGCTGCCGCGCGTGGTTCTCGTCGAGGGGGAATGGTTCGAAGGCGAGACCACACCCGGCCCGGGAAGCTCGCGCGCAAACCGCCCCGTACGGTCGCGGTCGCGTCGGTGAGTCGGGAAGTCTTGCAGCCTCGAACTCGATGGGTGATGGCGGTGCTTCCGTCGCGTTCCGGGTCGCCGGATTGACTTTCCGCGCTGGCCCGTCGGTTCGTTCTTCGTTATTCCGCGCGAGTGCATTCCCCCGCGTCGTTTCCTCCCGTTATTTTTGCCGCAGCCGCCTCTCCCGCGCTCACCGTTTACGATCTGATCGTGATCGGGGCGTTCCTGCTCAGCCTCGCGTCCATGGGCTGGATCTTCCGTCGTTTCACCCACGGCAGCACCGACTACTTCGCGGGCGGCTTTCGCATGACGTGGTGGCTGCTCGGCGCGACGTCGTTCGTATCGAATTTCAGCTCTTGGGTTTTCACCGGCGGTGCCGGCATGGCCTACACGTACGGCATGGTGATCTTTGGGTTTTTCGCGATCGACGTCGCCGGATTTCTCCTCAATTACCTGTGGTTCGCGCCGCGATTTCGACAGCTCCGCCTCATCACCGCGATGGACGGCATCCGGCTGCGTTTCGGCCGCATCAACGAACAATTTTTCACCTGGCTCAGTTTTTTCAGCACGCTGGCCGTCGCGGCTGTCTGGATGGTGAGCCTCTCGATCATCCTCTCGACCGCGTTTGCGTTTCCGCCGGTGCCGGTCATTCTCGTCACGGGCACGATCGTGGTGCTCATCGCGCTGCTGGGGGGCAATTGGGCGGTGTCGGCGAGCGACTTCGTACAGCTCGTTCTGCTGATCGGCGTGAGCGTGATCGTGGCAGTGCTCACGGTGGGAAAAATTGGCGGGGTCGGCGCGCTCATCGCGCAAATTCCGGAGGGCCACTGGCAGGTCTTTCACCCCGCGGGCACGATCCCCTACGACTGGGTGTATCTCGCGACGGGCATTCTCTCTGCGATCTACATGCGCAACAACGTGACCGCGGCCGCAAAATACATTGCCGCCAAGGACTCAAAACACGCACGGCGTTCCGCCCTCGTGCCGCTCATCGGTTACATCGTGATGCCCGTGTTCTGGTTCATTCCGGCCTTCGCCGCGTTCACGCTCGTGCCCGACCTCGCGGATCGCGCCCTGTCGCGCGTGCCCGCCGAGTCAGCCTACATCGCCGTCTGCATGGAGGTCCTGCCGCAGGGCATGCTCGGCCTGATGATTGCCGCCATGTTCGCCGCCACCATCTCGAGCATGGATGTCGCCCTCAACAAAAACGCCGGCGTCTTCGCCAAAAATTTCTACCAGCCGCTGCTGCGCCCGAAATGCTCGGACCGCGAGCTCCTTGTCGTCGGCGAACTCTCCACCGTCTTTTTTGGTGCGCTCATCATCGGTTGCGCGCTGTTCGTTGCGACCGGAGCGAACGTCACGCTTTTCGACGCCTACCTCTACGTGAATTCCTACCTCGGCGTGCCCCTGGCCGTGCCGATGTTCCTGGGCATGATCGTGCGCCGCGTTCCGGCGTGGGCCGGCTGGAGCACCACGCTCTTCGGGGTCGCCTGCGCCGTTTTTTTGATGGAGGTGGTGCCCACCGCCTGGGCCCGCGGCTGGCTGGAGCCCATCCTCGGCGAATGGATCTACGGCTACTGTCTCTCGAATCGATTTGTCGTCACCAACCTCGTAGGGGTGCCACTGACGATGGCCTTTTTCCTGACCACCCGCTGGTTCTACCGGGCCGGAGCCGACCCGAAAAACGACACGCGCGTGGCCGCATTTTTCCAGAACATGAATACGCCCGTCGATTTCGCCCGGGAAGTCGGCCACGACAACACAGCCGCCCAGGCCAGCATGATCGGCCGCGTTTCCGTCGCCTACGGGGCCGCCATCCTGCTTTTGGTCCTGATCCCCAATCCCTGGAGCGGACGATTTGCGATCCTGAGCTGCGCCCTGCTCATGCTCGGCATGGGCCAGGGCCTGCTCGTTTATGCGCGTCGGGTCCGTCGCCGCGAAGCCGCCGGACACGCACCGGAATAAGCGATCGCGGCGTATTGAAAGATGTCACGCCGTTCGCCCGTGCCTCGCGGGCGGCGAAACGAACGACGTCAGAAAAACGCCGGTCAGAAATCCGCCGAGATGCGTGGCAAATGCCGTGTTGCTCGTGCCGGGATTGATCGTTCCAGACAGGTCCAGCACTACCCCGATCACCGCGAAGATCCCGAGATGAAAGGGGGAAACCGGATTGGCCAGCGGCCAGACAAACGCGTCCGGCAGCCGACTCCGCACCGCCAGCCCGAGGTATGCCCCTTGAAATCCAAGGACAGCGCCCGAAGCACCGAGCATCGGAATCGGGCTGTCGCCGTTGAAGATCACGAAAATAATTCCGCCGCCCAGCGCCGTGAGCAGATAGAGCAACAACACCCACCGCTGACCGAGCAATTCCCCCGCGAGAAATCCGAAAATCCAAAGGTAAAGCAGGTTAAAGAGCAGGTGCTCGATGTCGCCGTGCATAAACGCGTACGTGAGCAGCGTGGCGAAACTTTGCGCGGTCGCAGGGGAAAATCGTCCGGCGGACAGGCCCTCCCACGCCGCAACCACGTCCACCGGCACGCACATCCAGCCGAACCACAGGCTCTCCGGCAATACCATCTGAGCCACGAAAACCAGCACGTTCAGCCCGACGAGGCCGAAAAGAACCGCGTTTTGCGTCAGGAGAGTCGGGAAGGGGCGGGGCGGTGTCATCGCTGACCCGGGATTCAACCGCCGCGAGGCGCGTTCGACCAGCACAGCCCGCGTTTTCCGCGTGCTCCTGGACGTCGGGAAAATTCGACGTCGCAAAATCGGTGTCCGTCCGCGCGGGTGCGGTGCGCTACGTTTCCGGCATGGAATTGCCGATCTTTCCGGATGCCGACACGCTCTACCGTGCGTTCGTCTCACGCGACGCGAGCTTCGAAGGCCTCGCGGTCATGGGCGTGCGCACGACCGGGATTTTTTGCCGTCCCACGTGCCCGGCACGCAAACCGAACCGCGAGAACGTCGAATTTTTTCCACGCGCCGGTGATGCTCTCGCGGCGGGTTACCGCCCGTGCCGCCGGTGCGATCCGCTGCGGCCGAAAGGCACCACGCCGGACTGGTTGCGCACGCTTTTGGATGCCGTCGAACGCGACCCAAACCGCCGTTGGACGAGCGAAGACCTGCGCGGCGCGGGCGTGGAACCGGCACGCGTCCGTCGGTGGTTCCAGGCGCAACACGGGATGACGTTTCTCGCTTACCTGCGTTCCCGGCGTCTCGGCGAAGCGTTTTCTCGAATCAAAAATGGAGCGGACGTGCTCGACGCGGCCGCGGAAGCGGACTTCGACTCGGTGAGCGGATTCTGTGACGCCTTTCACCGGCAGCT
>JBGTDR010000083.1:0-11404 GCA_041748215.1 Chthoniobacterales bacterium | reverse complement strand
CCTTCGGCAAAATCGAAATAGAATATGTTGGGTTCGCAAAACTTTGGTCTTGAGCTCCCTCGTTCACGAATATCCCATCTTCGAAGGTGGTCCGGGTGAAGCGTCCTTTACTTGGATCCCATTCTGGAGCTCGAAAATAGGTTGAGTAACCCGATGTCGCGTCCGAATCTGATTGATACTTGTGGATGATGATTCCAATCGAATGCTCTCCTCCATCCTTGCTTGGGGAATATAGAACCACATCAATCTTCGCCGCGTTTCCAATTGGAGTAACCTGTTGGTTAGAGCCGATGCTGTATCTAATGACCAGTTCTTTCGATTCGCCAAAGTCTACTGAGTATTTTGCGGCTGACAGATCGAGAATCTGCGCGACGTCACTTCCGGAAAGCGGTACTGAAGAATATGAGCCCGCTGAAGCGATCAGAGGGATGAATAGGAGAATTCGAATGAGGGTGTGTTTTGTATTCATAATTTAGCCGAACAGTATATTAGGTGGAAGTTTATTGAGGGGATAGATGGATTTCCACCTATCTTGTCATTTTTGGTTCTGAGTTGTCGTCAGTGGAAGGAGGCATTCTCGTAGGGTCATCTGATTGCGATATGCGAATTTGATCCGGGAAGAATTCCGCTCCTTCGAACGTCGATGGCAGTCCGAAAGTTGGGATGCTGCCGCCCATGGTGGACGCATGGTTGTTCCATCCGCAGCGCATGAATTACGAAGGATTTAGAGCGTCAATCACGTCTTCTGGCGAGTCAAAACGTGACTGAGATCAAGCAAAATCCTTCCACAAAAATCAGCGTTGTCGAATGACCGCCGGTGAATTGTCCTGACGCGGATAACCGGCCAGTCGGGTTTCTCCATGAAGCCTTCTTGCACCGCAGGAGGCACACCCCTCCCCTCGCCCCTCAAGCTCAGATGGTGCGTGTGCCGGTCGAAATCGTCCGGTTATTCAGCCGGATTTGGTGACGTGAAGGATCAACATGCGTGTCGCTGATTGCGTTGACCAGTCGACCGCGCATGCCATGAATTAGTCGCTCCCCTACCCCGGGCAATCCTCTGCGGCGCGATGCATGATCACACCCGGGCGATGGGCAGCTCGGAGATCTCGGTGGTCCAACGGTTACTTCGGAACTCAGCGCGCAGTTTCCATGATTCGTCGAAACCCATGGTCCCCCAGCGCACCCGTCCATCGAGTGAATCCACTACGGCCTGCAATCGCGCTTTCGCCTCGGCATTGCGGCTCGGGGCGAAGAGGTCGAGTTGCACGGAATCGGAGATGTCGTGAAGAACCACGCCGACCTTGCGAAATTGGTATCCGGGTTTCCACATTCGACGGAGCAGGCTGATCGCGGTGGCGATCAGTTCCGGGCTGTAGGACGTCGCCTCGGGAATCGTGACGGTCATCTGCGGGGTGTATTGCGGCTGGTCGGGGCGGAACTGATTGGTCAGCAGGAAGACCTGGAGCGCCCCGCACACACTGCCTTGCGCGCGGAGCTTTTCGCCAACGCGGTCGGTGTAGGTCGCGAGCGCCACTTCAAGATCGGCGAGGTCCGAGAGAGGTGTGCCGAAACTCTTTGCGCAGAGGATCTGCTTTTTGGCGGGTAGGATTTCGTCGAGGTCGACGCAGGACACTCCGTTGAGTTCCCACGCCATCCGTTCCCCCACGACGCCCATCGTTTTCCGGATCTCGCCTTTATCGTGGTTCGCAAAATCCAGGGCGGTGACCACGTTGCGCGCAGCCAGTCGGGCGGTGTGCGCCCGGCCAATTCCCCACACTTTTTCGACAGGCAATTGGCGGAGCCATTCCTCGCGATTGGAAGCCGTGATCTGCAAAACGCCGATCTCCCGGCGGCGCATCTTGGCGAGTCGATTGGCGGCTTTCGCGAGAACCTTGGTATCCGCGATGCCGATGGAAACGGGCAGTCCTGTCCACCGGCGAACTTTTTCCCGGGTCTGCGACGCGAGCGTTTCCGGATTCTTGACACCGCGGTAGTCGAGAAAACATTCGTCAATCGAATAAATCTCGGTCGCTGGCGCCATACCAGAGAGCGTCGCCATCATCCGCGCCGACATGTCGCCGTAGAGCGTGTAGTTCGACGAAAAGACGCGCACACCGTGCCGGCGCATCAGCGGCCGCATTTTGAACTCCGGAGCGCCCATCTCGATGCCGATGGCTTTCGCCTCCTCAGATCGCGCGACGACACAGCCGTCGTTGTTCGACAGAACGACTACGGGCACGCCTTCCAGCTTCGGTTGGAAGACCCGCTCGCAGGACGCGTAAAAATTGTTCCCGTCGGCGAGCGCGAACACGCCGTCAGAGTTTGTGGATCACGTTGGTCACGACGCCCCAGACGCGATTCTCGCAGCAGTCGGAAACCTCGATGTCGGGGAATGCCGGATTGGCCCCCTGCAGGACACACCGTCCGGCGCGGTAAATGAGACGCTTTACCGTAAATTCCCCATCGACGACTGCCACGACGATCTTGCCATGAACCGCTGCGACCGACCGATCCACCACCGCAATGTCGCCGTCGAAGATCCCGGCGTCTTTCATCGAGTGCCCTTCGACCTTCATCAAAAACGTGGCCGTGGGGTTCGAGACGAGCAGGTCCTGGAGCGCGATGTTTTTCTCGAGGTAATCATCGGCGGGCGACGGGAAACCCGCCGGCACGCGGGTTTCGAGAAACGGCAATTCATGAACCGATAAAAACTCCGTTGCCAGTCCAAGGATTGATCCGCGCATGCTGAAAAGACTCCGACTTTCTCCCGCCATGTCGAAACCTTTATCACGCGGCATCGGACATCCGTGGGCATAGGCCCAGAGAGAATGCGCCCCCCACCCTCGTTCCCCGCCGTTATCTCGCTCTCGCTCCCGATCGGAACGACTCTGTCCCGTCCGGGATCAGCAAACTTCGGAAAAACACCGTCGGATTTTTACCCGAAATGGCTCTCGGCGAATGCCGTACCCGAACCCACTCGACCGTTGGGCCAACGGAAAGAACGGTTCGCCATCTGTTCTTCGGGTTGATCCGGACTCGATTTCGACCTGACGCCCCACCGTATTCGACCCAGATGGCTTTCGTGAAAAAACGATTGCTCGTCCCGTGGATGCTCACTCTCGTGGCGTTTTCCGAGTCGGGTGATTTCGTCCGGAAGCTCTTGATTTCTGGCTCGTTCTTCTCGGTCAGTCTTTTTGCGACAAGTCGCGCATCCTGAAGATCCCGAGGAGTGAGACGATGAAGATCATTCATCCGCGACCGCATGATCGTAAGGAACGAGTCGTTGCGCGGGTGAGAAATGCCGAGGAGGTGACCGAACTCATGCAGTGCGACGCGCTGCATTTCCGCGATGCGATTTCTGCTTTCATCCTATTGAAGCGGACCATCGTAGACGAACCACCGGTGATACGGATTGAAGATCAGATCCGTCTCGAGGAACTTTCCGTTTGGGGATCGTTCACTTGCGGCGAAACCGAACTGCGTCCCAAACGTCTGGGTCGGTGAGATCTGCCGGGAGAAATAAATCCCGTTAACGCGATCTCCAAGTCGCCTCCCTTCGTCTGAGACAGAGGCTGATGCCGCAGTGATGTTTAAAATTTTGAGGCCAATGGCGCGGTTCCACTGATCGGCGGCAAACGAGATCGCAGCGATCAGCTGTGAACCGTCATCAGGTTGCAACTCCCGGGTCCCACTGACATCGACCACGATTGAAATCGGGCCATCAGTCCACGAGAAGCCATTGTCGTTCGAATTCCCTGCATACAACACCCGGCTTGCCGAAAACGCGACGAGCAGGATCACAATAAGTGCCGATTGAATTGATCGTATCATTTTATCGGGGAGCCTCTACTGCGTCGGATGTCCTGGTCGCATGATTGAGGCATGAATCGATCAATGCCTGATCGAAAACGAAAATGCGGAGGCCGTCGTAAATACGATTAGCAGCAAAAACTTCAAACGCGAACGAACGAAAAACGAACTCACTGCCAATGCCAACTGTATAGCCGAAAGGGAGACGGCGAATCGATTCAGACTCCCGACTCGCCAGTCTTGAACAAGGAGCGAACATTGGACGACAGACCAGAACAACATCAAACTCCCAGCGCAATCCATCCCGTCCTACGATATATTGCGTTCATTGTTTTGCTCGCTCAGCATCTCTTTGGTCTCAGCGCTTCCATTCTCCATGACGCATTCAGACCTATTGAAGTGGAGCGGAACGCTGGGATATACGGGTTTTAAAACGTATGGTTCCTGCCTTGGAAGTTTGTCGTCCAAGTTTAGCAACACTGCGAATTCGACGTTCGATCTCTGGGAGTAGTTCCGAAGGCACCGTAACTCGATAGGCAAAGGAGATCATCTTGAAGTCTTTCTTTCGAGTCAGAATTACGGACCCGTGCGAGTCTGGGTAACTTTCATACCACTGTAATTCTCGATTCACTTTCGCAAGAACGCGTCCGACTTGACGCGTCCAGGTCTTCTCCAAGATTCGTCCATTTCCGGATCTCGGCGATTTACTGTCAATTACGTCAGGTTTTAAAGTCGCCCGAATTGTGAAGGAGCCACTGGCACGAATTAAGACTGCATCATCGGTGTAGACAGTCGCACGAACGAAAGTCATCAATGACATGCAAATACATAAGACGGCCAAATAAAAAAACCGTGATTTGTTTCTGATTCTCATGGTCGCGACTTTGACCTATCCCGGATTAACCAACTGGCAGCAATAATCAACAAACAGATTGAGGTTACCCAGCCCTCCGATTCCACGCTAACGACTCTGCCTTGGATCGCATAAAACATAGCAAGCCCACCAAATCCGACTCCCGCGACTATTCCGTTGACTCGTACTCTACTCATGGATGAAACCCAGATTACGATTCATTATCGTGTTCATTCCGGATTTGCCCACGACGGCTCCGAATATCAAGGAGCAGACTTAGGAAGTTCAAAAGCAAACCAGCACTCAAGGTCCACAAGCCCAAAGGAGAGGCGTCGTCTGACAGGAATATTCCTATCGCTGCGACGATGACTCCAATACCAAATACTCCGATAAAAATTCTCATCTTCAATCTGTTCCAGGCGTCACTGGAAACCGACATAATGGGTGCGCAGCGCACCGCATTGTTAGCATTTCTCGATTTGTGTGAATGCGTTCGCGAATGCCTCTTTTGTGCCCGAATTCACTCTGCGTTTCCGATCAACGTGATGCGCAATTTCATGCATGAGAACATCATCGAGGAAAAATGTTCTCAGAGTGTCCAGATTGAATCGCCCGAGATCAAACGTGTGGGCACACAAAAACACGGCATTACGCCAGTAAAATCCATAGACGCCGAGGGAACTCGTCCACGACTTCTCTTGTTTTCGAGTTCCGCCGAGGAGGAATACCGCGCGAAGAGCGTCAATCCACTCTGAAGGAACATTTTGCAAACGTGTGATGACGTCTTCACGCGTGCAGGGATGAATGAAATCAGGTGAAAGCGGTTTCACAGCAATAACATGAGGAAACCGGGGTTCCTTGGGGATACGAGACTGGTAACGCGCTGCAACAATTTTCCCTTCGGCGAAGAAGGGATCGTACGGGGTCCAATTGCTGAATTTGGACTCACTGTAAGCGTTGGACCGAGCTCCAGAGTTGCGCGAAGAGGAAGACACGGTTGTTGAAAATTTAAGATTGCTGCTGTCAAAAGCGGATCGTGGTCTCGTTATTTGGACCAGAGACCATCAACTGATTCGTATACCACACGTTCCCGATAACTTGGAGCGTTTTCCGATCAGTGTCTGAGCGCGCAACTTCATCCATTGCGATTCAGACGACCTCGAGTTGATCGCCGTTTGCAGAAACGACCAACTTGCCGCTGACCAGATTTCCGCGTTTCAGGGCGTGGCGGACAGCATCACCGATTAATCGCTGAACTGTTCGCTGCATGGGACGGGCTCCGAACGTTCTGTGGACACCCCGGCGGACTAAAAACTCAAAGCTTTCGTCGGGAATGATCAAATCGATGCCGCGTTTTCGGAGCCGGGCGAGTTCGTCGGAAATCACCATTCGACCGATTTCGCGCTGGGTTTCCGGCGAGAGCGGTTTGAAAACGATTCGTTCATCGAAGCGCCCGATGAGTTCAGGTCGAAACGTGCGGTGAAGTTCGCTGAGAACAGCGCGTTCGAGGGTGGCAAACGGCAACCTCGTCGGACGGAGGAGCTGCTGAGAGCCGACGTTGCTCGTGCACACGATGAAAAAGTCGGAGAGGCCATACGTGCGGTGGTCGGAAAGGGTGATGCGCGCGGCATCCGTGATTTGCAGAAACAAATCCCAGATCAGGCGGTGGGCCTTTTCGATTTCGTCGAAGAGCAGGACGCCCGCGCGATGTTCGGCGAGGACACGTCCAAGGCGGCCAACCGCTCCCCCATCCTCTCCAAGCATCAACTTGACCGAGTCCACGTGCTGGAATTCCGACATGTCGAAACGGAACAGCGCGTCGTCGCCGAAGAGGTAGCGAGCGAACTCGATCGTGAGTTGGGTTTTCCCGACGCCGGTGGGACCAAGGAAAAGAAACGATCCGAGCGGTTTGTTGTCGGGTTGCAAACCGAGCTGGGCGCGTTCGAGCACCGAGCACACGCGAGGGATCACGTGCTCCTGGCCTTTGATGCAGGAGACGAGATGAGATTCGAGACCGGCGAGATTCTGAATGATGGCGGGATAATCGATTGTCATGACGAAGAAGCGGTCACTGGGCGCGAACGACCCATCCACTGACGCACAGCGTAGTCGGGTCGGATTTGGGTGAACCACGCGGGGTAAGAGCCGTCAGGATGGATCGGCGGGACGAGACGTTTTCGGAACGGCTTTTCGCAATGACGAATCACCGCGGTGAACTTCGGGAGTTTCCGCAACTGATACGGCTCGAGGAATGGTTTGATCTTCCGCTGGTAGTTGTAGGACCGCTTGCCTCCGGCGAATCCCCAGGATTTCTCGACGACCTCGCGCTCGCCGATGTTTTTCGAAGCGATGACCGCGGAGTCGTGGTTCGCCGCGGTGAAGATTAATTCGTTACTCAGATTGAGCATGAGCACGTCGGCGTAGCGTTTATCGAGCGCACCGTGGATCGACGTGTAGGCCTGCGTGGCCAGAACGATCGTGGCGCGGGCCTCGCGAATCACGCCGGCGGCCCGGTGATCGGCGAAGGCGGATTCCGCACCGGTGATGATTTCCTGGCCCTCATCGGCGAAAAGAATGATGAGGTTGTCAGCCGCGCGATCCTCCGCAGACTTGTCGAACCGGCTCAGCGCGTGGAAATAAAACGAGAGTTTGAGGATCGTGTTGATGTAAAGCCGCTCGGACTGAAACTTCTGCGGCATCGCGAGGCAGACGATCTTTCCCGCGTCGATCTCGGCCACGGAAAACGTCGGTTCATTCGCGCAAAAAACCTCGGCGATTTCCGGATTGAGGAAAAATTCCAAGTACGTGCTGAGAGTCCCCTGAACACCGCCGAGCTGCTCCGGCGGCTGGTCAAGATAACTGCGAAACGCGGTGAGCAATTCGTGCGAACGCTGATCGCCGCGATTGATGAGCATCTCGATGGTCGCATTCGAATCCTCGGGACTGAGGAGCAGACGATGAATGTTCGGAATCGTGACGTAGGCGTCGACGTGGCGAAGAATCTCGAACGCCGTCTGAATCGCGAGCTGCGCCTTCGTGGGAAAAAAAGGATTGTTGCCACGACCACCGGTGAGCGACATCGCGGTGTCCACAATCACCTTTGCGTAGGTCGACGCAGGCACTCCGGGATTTCCGGTGATGTTAATCGTGTGCGGTGGACGCCAAAGCGCATCCTTTCCTACCGGCCGCGTTTGCAGCAGGACGAGGTCGTCACTCCGTCCGAAAAACGCGGCCATCCGCACGAGGATTTCCCAATAGAGTCCTTTTTGATCGAGGCAGACGCCGCCCCAGTTTTTCACGTTCTCGAAAATCTGAAACGTGATTGCGTTGATGGCGCTCTGGGTTTTTCCGGAACCCGTGCGTCCGGTGATGAGCCAGCCGCGGACAAAATCTTCCATCGACCACGAAAGTCCGCCGAGGCGAAGCACGGTCGATCCGTGCGAAACGTCCGCAAAAAGCGACCAGGCCGCAAACAATGCGCAAACGCCGATCACAAAAAACGAGATCGGCGGCTCAAGAAGGAGATAACTCGCGAGCCCGCCCCCGACGCATAAGACGAAGGTGAGCGAATCAAACAACTTCATCGGGAGAACACGGCCGGAGTTTCTCGACGAGGAGATCAAACAACCGACGCTCCGGATCCGGAACGCTCAGCGTGTACGATTTGAAGTTCACGGTCGTCACCGCGGAGCCATCCTTGTAGGTCTCGTGCAGGAATCCGTCCACGTTCGCGGTGCGGAACGCGAAGTTTTCGCAGAGAATAAAATCAGAGGGCGTTCTGTTGCCCGTGGGTGTGAGCGTGCGCGGAGGTGTTTCGATTGGCATAAGAGCGGAATCCGTGGGTTTGGGAATAACGGTGGTGAGCGGCGCGGTACTCGCGTTTGATCTGGAAAAGCAGCGTTTGCATCTCGCGCAGCGAGCGACGGTCAATGGCGGCAGCAACTTTTTCCGCAGCACGGGTTCCGCGCGTTTTGCGCCGACCCAACAAACGCTGAACGAAATTCGCGTTGCGCTGTGCCGCGAGAAAGCGGCGTTTGGCGACGATGGCGGCTTCGAGATTGCGGATACTTTGAAACGATTTTTGAAGACGAATGGCTTCCACCGTCTGCGCGCTGCGCAAGGCAGCCAGGTGAGCCGTATTCAGCTGCGGGGCGAGGACGATGCGATCCGCGTCGAATCGCTGGGACAAAAATGTCTGCAACTTTTCGGGATCATCGAGGAGTTCGGTCCACCGGTCGTTCTCCCGCTCGAAGCAGCGCACGAGATACGCCATTTGGTTTTTGTTCCCGGAAACATTTGACCGCGACATGCTGCACCCGACGTAGGTGCCCTTCGCGGTGCGTGGACACAGCGCGACGTGGACGTGAAGGTTGTCCGTGTCGTGGTGAATGCCGTACGCGTAGCCAATCGCGTCGTGCGGATGAAATCGCTCCGCGAATTTCCGCATGACCTTTTTCATCGTGGACTGGAGCACGCGATCCGGATTGACGCCCGCAGCGACAAGCCGGTCGTGGAACGGCTGCGACATGGTAAATATCAACCGGTGCTGGAGAACCGGGTTGTCCGAAGATGACGGGAATTTTCGGATGTGCGTGAACCACGCATCGGACAAACGCCGTTTGCGTTCCTCGTTGTCGAGTTGCGACGGCGCGCAGCGCGTGCCGTCCGGGTTTGCGAGAATTTGGTGATGGAAAAATCCACCGGCGTGAACCTGGCCGAGCGTTTCTTTCGAGGCGTAGTCGGCGAATTGTTTGAGCTTGCGGCGAGTCTCCGAACGTTCGCCGGGCGCTTCGTGGCGGGCGGATCGTTTTCGCTCCGACGTTTCGTCGAGGTAGTCGAGATCGAGACGCGAGCGCCACGTCTTCTTGAACGGAAAGATCATTCCGTTTTTCACGCGAAATCCTCCAGATGTTGGGCGAGGTGATCGAGTTTGCGCTCGATGCGTTCGAGCGCGTGCGGGTCGATCTTCCCTTCGGTCGAGACCGTGTAAACAATGGCCTCGAACGTTTCGGTTTTTGTTTTGAAACCGAACGATTCGTGAAGGATCGCGAAGCGGGTTTTCGCTTGGTGCGTGATATCGACGGAGAAAACCGTCGTGCCGGGTGAGGTGCGTCGGGGCATTTTATTTAATGAGGTTAAGTATTTGAGAAGCGAATGCGTTTCGCAGCGGGCCTGACCCGCGAAGAACGGAGCATTTCCGCACGGCGGAAACGCGGAGCCGTGATTTCCAAGGGAAATCACTTTGCTCTATTACATTGGGAAGGGGCGGATTGCCCGAGGGGGACGAAAGGTCGTCCCTCCGCGAGACGGGCGAAACGTTGAGACCGTCGAGATCAGCGGAAGTTCCGGAGTGGATGAGCGCGGGTCGTTGGATCGAATTTCCGCACGATGGGGAGACATGATCGCCGCCGATTCGATCTGCCCGGAGCCCGGACAATGGGAGGAGCGAGGACGGATTGAATGGGCGGGCGTGATCAAGCGGGTCGGAATTGATGCGCGGAATGGCGGTGGCTGCGAGGGCGGGAGGGGCAAGGACTCGAGCCAACCTCCGCCCGAAGCAGCGGCCGACATTCTGCGAGCCCAAGCCGGAAGTCCGGACGGATGAACGTGAATCGAAGGTTGATGCCGGCGTGCTTTGGCCGATTGAGGAGTGGCGGAGAGCGCAGCGGTCGCCACTCTTCAATGGGCAATCAAAGCGTTGGTCGCCTGGGGTTCGCTTAATTGATCGGACCGTCTGCGGCTCGGGCAATTGAGCACGGAACCGGCAATTGCGGATGGATGCGATGACCGCGGATGCAGGATCAACATCGCTCTCGAAACGCTCCGAAAACGGCCTCGATGAGATACTGTCGCCGGTTTGGAGGAGGCCGCCGAGCAACGCGAACGGATCCTCCAATCGGGCGGCTAATGCGATCTTCGCGACCGAGATGGTGCTGATTGGGACGGGCGAAAAGTCCTGCCGAACGAGCGCAACGCTGCCGCAGGTGCGGATTTTGTACGAAATTTCGCGACGCGGAACGCGGTAAACAGCGGTGGTAACGACAATCGGAAACGCCGGATTACGGAGGTGGCTGGTTCGATTTTTGAGCGGATGAAGTCTGCGAATCATGCCGGAGGATTGGCCGGAGATCAGGGGACGCTCGCTCCGAAACGGGAGCAGAAAGCTGGAGAGTGCCCCGTGAACAACATGCGAATGACTAGGCTCGCGGCACCCCGCGAGTGCCCCCTGAACCCAATTGATGGTCAGCTATCCTGCGTTTCCGTCCGGTGAAGTCGTCGGTTTGGAGCAGCCGCCGAGCAAAGCGGATGGCTTCTACGATGAGGTGACCAACGCAAATCTTCCGTCCATGGGCGCGATGATTGTGACGTTCTGAACCATGGATCGATGGATTTTCTTTCTCTTCACACGCCGTGGTCGCTGCTCCAACGGAGCCGCGCTCTTTCGGGCGCGGAGTGCCACACTGCCCGCCGAGTTCGCGCCCGATGTGACAAGCTTGAACGGAGCCGCGCTCTTTCGAGCGCGGAGTGCCTCCACTCGCGTGAGCTCCGCAATTTGCTCCTCCGAGCTTCAACGGTGCCGCGCTCTTTCTAGCGCGGAGTGTGCCCTCGCGCCCGGCTGCGCTGTCGATCAGCTCGACGCTTCAACGGAGCCGCGCTCTTTCGAGCGCGGAGTGGCTGTTTTTCCGCGATTACATGGATCGCGCCATTTACGTGCTTCAACGGAGCCGCGCTCTTTCGAGC
>JBGTDR010000082.1:0-24338 GCA_041748215.1 Chthoniobacterales bacterium | reverse complement strand
CGCGGCGCTCAGTTCGCGCGACTCGAGGAGGAACTCGAATCCGTGCGGCGCCGCGCCGAGGAGCGGGCCGCTGCCCGGCGCACGTTCTCGCCCGAAGAACTGGTCGAACGTTTTCCGCTCTTCGCCGGACTTTCCTCCGAGCAGCGCGAGGTCCTCGTGCTGCACTTCGAAGCCCGCACCGCCCAACCGGGCGACCGCATCATTCGCAAAGGAGATACGGCCGACGCCGTTTATTTCATTTCGAGCGGAGAGGTCGAAGTCGCCGTGGGCAATCGCCGGATCAAACTCGAAGGCGGTGACTTTTTTGGAGAAATGGCGCTGATCTGCGACGAACCGCGATCGGCCGACGTCACCGCGGTCGATTACAGCCGTTTCGCGATGCTCACCAAACGCGACTTCCGGCATTTCCTCGAACGTTACCCGGAAATCCGCGAGCAATTTGCTGCGCGCACCGCCGAACGCCGCGCGATGAACGAACAACTCGCCGACGAAGGCACGGCCAACCAACCGGCTGGCACGTAACGCGATCCCCGCCTCTCACGCCGCCGCGATTTCGCGGGAAGTGAATTCCTCAAATTGACGCCTTCCGTCCGCGCGCCCATATTCCCGGTTCGAATGAACGGCAACGGCAAGCGTGTGCTCGTCGGCATGAGCGGCGGTGTGGACTCCTCAGTCACCGCCCACCTGCTCAAGCGCGACGGGTGGGATGTCATCGGCGTGACCATGAAGGTCTGGCCGCAGGACTGTATTTCGCGTGCCGAGGATAAATGCTGCGGCCCTTCTGCCATCGCCGATGCCCGCGGGGTTGCTCACGCCCTCGGCATTCCTCACTACGTCGTCGACGAGGCGGATCAGTTCGAAAAACTCGTCATCGATTATTTTTCGAGCGAATACCGCGCCGGTCGCACGCCCAACCCGTGCGTGATGTGCAACGACAAGCTCAAGTTTGGCAACCTCTGGACCAAGGCTCGTGCGCTCGGCGCGGAATACATCGCGACCGGCCACTACGCGATCATCGAGCACCACGCGGACCACGCCGTGCTCCGCCGCGGCCTCGATCCGCGCAAGGACCAGTCGTATTTTCTTTTTAGTCTCCGCCAGGAGCAGCTGCAGCGCGCCGTCACACCACTTGGCACGATGACAAAAAACGAAATCCGCGCCATTGCGCGCGAGATTGGTTTGCGGGTCGCTGACAAGGTGGACAGCCAGGAAATCTGTTTCGTTCCGGGCAACGACTACAAGGCATTCCTGCGATCCCACCTCGGCGAAGACGATTTCCATCCCGGCGGCATCTACGACACCTCGGGAAATTTGCTCGCCGATCACGAAGGCATCGAAATGTTCACCATCGGACAACGCAAAGGCCTGCCCGGCGGTTCGCCCCATCCGCTCTACGTGATCGACATCGATGCGGAAAATTCCCGCGTGATCGTTGGTCCGGAGGCCGAACTCGTCCGCGACGAATTCGAAATCGACACGACGAACTGGCACGTCCCCATCCCGGACGAGCCCACTCGAGTGAACGTGAAGATTCGTTACGCCCACCCGGGCACACCGGCCACTGTCAAGCCCGCTGACGGCGGACGCCACCGCGTTGTGTTCGATACTCCGCAACGCGCCGTCACTCCGGGCCAGGCCGCCGTGCTCTACCAGGACGACCGCGTGATCGGCGGTGGCTGGATCGTGCGCCAGGCGCCCTCGATCAAACTCCAGGCCGCCGCAGCCTGAGAGGGCCACGGAACACGGATGGAATTCTGTGAAATTTCCACTGTTTTCCGTTGCCTAAACCGTCAGTGCAATCCGTGACATCCGTGGCTGAACTCAAGCTCCTCCTCACGACGTTCGCGGACGATCAATCCGCCGCGGACATTGTTCGCACGCTCGTCCGCGAGCGTCTGGTCGCGTGCGGCACGCTGCTGCCCCGCGCCCGATCCATTTACGTCTGGGATGGAAAACTCGCCGACACCGAGGAGATCGTCGTCCTCCTCAAAACCACCGCGGGGCGCGCCGAAGCGGCCGCCGACCGCCTCCGCGATCTGCACCCGTACGATTGCCCGGAGATTCTCGCCGTCGATCCGCAGTGCCTGAATCCCGCCTACGCGACGTGGGTCGCGGAAAACACCAATCCTCTTTAGACAGAATTTACGGAATTTACGGAATTTACGGAATTGGATTTCTGGAAATTCCTCCTGCTTAAATTCCGATCATTCCGTTAATTCTGTCCAAATCGCGTGACCTTCCTCGACCAGATTCTCGCCGACGTGCGGCACGAACTTTCCACCACCAAGGCATCGCGCCCGCTGGCCGACATCCGGGCCCGCCTCACCGACGCACCACCTCCGCGCGACTTCGCGGCCGTCCTCGAGGGATCATTCGGCCTCATCGCCGAGATCAAGGAACGCTCCCCGAGCGTCGGGCCGATGCTCGCGAAAAATGTCACCGAGGCTCCCGGAGCGTACGAGGAATGCCCCGTCGTGCGAGCCGTTTCGGTGCTGACGAATCAGCATCATTTCGGAATGACCATCGAACGTCTCGCCGCTGTGCGCGGCAGCATCACCAAGCCGGTGCTGCGAAAAGATTTTATTCTCGAAGAGTATCAGATTCGCGAAGCCCGCGCGTTCGGTGCTGACGCGATCCTGCTGATGGCAAACGTGCTCGACGCCGCACGGCTTGCCGGATTTCACGACCTTGCCCGCGAACTCGGCATGGACGTCCTGTTCGAAATTCACACCGCCGAAGAAATCGAGCAGCTCCCGACTAACCCGCGGATCGTCGGCATCAACAGCCGGAAATTCAAATCGACGACGGGATTTGTCGGCGCGGCGGGTCAATCCGCCACCGATTTCAGTCTCGAATTCGACGCGTTTGGTCTCGCGGAAAAACTTCCCGCTGGCTGCCTTCGCGTGGCTGAGAGCGGCCTTTCGGCGGAAACGGTCGGCACCGTGCGTGAAAGTTTTCAAGCTGCGCTCGTTGGAACGTCCCTTTTGCGTGACCCCGCCGGCATCCGGTCCGCGCTTGCGGAATTTGCTACCGCGCTTGATGGCTGACCACTTCGATCGTTGCGACGAGCCCGCAGAATTTCCGTTCCTGGCCGCTTTCTCCGTGCCCTCCGTGCCCGCTGTGGTTCAATCCTCATGAGATGCCGACCGAGCCGATTCACAAACCCGAACCCGACGCCCCCGACACGCCGTTCGACATCTCGTTGCGGCCGCCACTCTTCGAAGAATTTGCCGGACAGGAGCGCACGATCGAACGGCTCAAACTGATGGTTGAAGCCGCCCACCAACGCGGCGACGTGCTTCAACACATCCTGCTCAGCGGCCCGCCTGGCCTCGGCAAAACGACCCTTGCTTACATCGTGGGCAATGCCGTTGGTGCCGAAGTCAAAACGACGAGCGGTCCCATGATCGAAAAAGCCGGGGATCTTGCCGGCCTGCTTACGAATCTCCAGCGTGGCGATGTGCTTTTCATCGACGAAATCCACCGCTTGCAACCCGCCATTGAAGAATATCTCTATCCCGCGATGGAGGACTTCAAGGTCGACATCATGATCGACCAGGGCCCGAGCGCCCGAAGTGTCCGCCTGCACCTCGCCAAATTTACACTCATCGGAGCCACCACCCGATCGGGAATGATCAGCGCGCCGCTGCGTTCGCGCTTCGGTATGAATTGCCGTCTTGATTATTACGATGCTGCCGCGCTCCAGCAGATTCTGATTCGCAGCGCCGGATTGATCGGCGTCGGCATCGATCCCGAGGGTGCGCTCGAGATTGCGCAGCGGTCCCGCGGCACTCCCGCATCGCCAATAATTACCTGCGCTGGGTCCGCGATTTTGCCCAGGTCCGCGCGGCGGGATTTGTGAATCGCACCGTCGCCGCTGACGCCCTTCACATGCTTGACGTGGACGCCGACGGATTCGATGAAATGGACAAACGCATCATCGAGTCGATCATTCTTAAATTCGACGGTGGCCCCGTGGGACTCAACGCACTGGCCGTTGCGGCCGGCGAAGAACCCGGCACGCTGGAGGAAGTCCACGAGCCTTATCTCATCATGCAAGGGTATCTCTCGCGAACCCCGCAGGGCCGCACCGCGATGCCGAAGGCCTACCGGAAACTCGGATTGGAACCACCGTCCAAAACCACCGACGCCAAATCGCCGCCCGCACAGGACGATCTGTTCGCGTGAATCGACGCTGGGTGACACGGATCGCCGAATTCTTTCGGCGATTCACCTGCCACGACCGCGCGTGGCTCACCTTCTTTGTGATCGCAGTTCTCGGCCTGCCCGTGCTGCTCAGTCACACCTCCCTGCAGGTGCCTGAATTCGACGATACCACGCTGCGTAGACTCACCAAGGAGCGTCCCGAAATTGTTTTTATCGGGGACTCCATGCTGGAATCCCGGCTCGACGCCTCGCTCCTTTCGCAACTCTCCGGGCGCCGCGTTTCGATCATCGAGGATGACGGCAGCGCGTCGGGAAAGTGGTTTCTTTTCGTTAAAAATTACGTGGCGGCACTGCCGGAAAAACCGCAACGCGTGATCCTGTTTTTTCGCGATCGTTATCTGACCGAGCCGGGATTTCGCCTCGGCGGTCGATACCTCAGTCGCCTCTATCTCGCGATGCGGACTGACGAACCGGTCGTGGACTATTTTCTCGACCGACCGGATCCCGGAATCCGGGGTTGGTTTGATCGGGCAATCATTTCGGCCTACCCTGTAACCCGGCTGCACGATCCGGCCGCAGACAACCTTCGCGACCGGGCGGCGGGGATAACGCTGCGTCTAACGGGTAGCGACGTGGACTTCGACGACCAGCTTGACCGGACATTCGACCGGCGCAATCTGCGACCCGACGTTCCGTCCGACCTTGGCAGCGAAGACCTTGAAGCCGATGCCTTCGATCCGGATCCGAAAGCGTCGTTCCTTCCGCACATTGTCGAATCGGCGGCCACCGCCGGCGTCGATCTTTATTTTTTTCGCGTCCAGCGTCGGCCAAATGCCGCCACCATCGCCAACGCCAACGAACCAACGTTGCTGCAATACGTCGCTAACCTCCGCGACTGGTTGACTGCCCAGGGTGTCGGGTTCATCGACGAAACCGGCGATCCGCGGATCACACTGGATCTCTACGGAGACGGTGATCACATCGCCCTCGAAGATCGAAAACGCTACACCCGCCTTTTTTACGAGACTCACCGGGAGCTTTTCGAATGATCTTCCACAGTCTCGACTTCGTTGGATTTTTCATCGCCGTCGTGGCGGTCTATTGGGCGCTTCCGCACCGCGCGCAGAATCTTTTCCTGCTCGCCGCGAGCTGGTTTTTCTACGGCTACATCAGCCCGTGGTTCCTTGGACCCCTGCTGGTCGCGACGGCCACCGATTTTTTGGTTGCCCGCGGCATGACCCGCTGGCCCGCCCGCCGGAAGGCGCTGCTTTTGATGAGCGTCGCCGTGAATCTCACGATGCTCGGCGTCTTCAAATATTTCGGCTTTTTTGTGGAGAATATAAACTCCCTGCTCGGAGCGTGGGGTTTGGGAACATTCGAGCCGGCTCTGTCCCTCGTTCTGCCCGTCGGCATCTCGTTTTATACGCTGCAATCGATCGGCTATTCGGTTGACGTCTACCGCGAACGCCTGCCCGCCTGCCGCCGCTTTTCCGACTACGCACTCTACGTCGCATTTTTTCCCCAGCTTGTTGCCGGTCCGATCGAACGGTCCACTCACCTGCTGCCGGAAATCACGGCGCCGCGCTCCATCACGGCCGCGCGAATCCTTTCCGGTCTCCAGCTGATGCTCTGGGGATTTTTTAAAAAACTCGTGATCGCCGATAACGCGGCAGTCACTGCCAACAAAATCTTCGCCCTGAGCGACCCCAACTTTGCGCTGCTCTGGGTCGGGGTATTTGCCTTCGCCATTCAGATCTACGCGGACTTTTCCGCCTATACGGACATCGCCCGCGGAGCGGCCCGCGTCCTTGGCTTCGAGCTGATGGAAAATTTTCGTGGACCGTATTTGTCGCAAACCCCGCACGAATTCTGGGGCCGGTGGCACATCTCGCTTTCGTCATGGATCCGCGACTATGTCTACATACCGCTCGGCGGATCCCGGCGTGGCCCGGCTCGCAACGCCATTAATCTGTTCCTCGCATTTGCCGTCAGCGGGCTCTGGCACGGCGCGCAGTGGAACTTTGTGCTCTGGGGCCTCTACTGGTGGGCGCTCACCATCGTTTACCGTGCGGTCGGGGTGGAGTCCGGGCCGGTGTTTGCCCGCCCAACGTCTGCACTGCGCGCCATGGTGCGAATCGCCATACTTTTTGTGCTCACCTGCATCGGCTGGCTCCTCTTCCGCGAAACGAATCCCGAATACCTCGCCAAATTTCTCACACTCGATCCGCGCACCGTGAACTGGGCGGACTTTCAAACCGCGTTTTTTCTTCTGATTCTCACCACGATCTACGCGCTCCCCATGCTGATCTACGACGTCCTGTGCCGTTTGCCGGCTCCGTGGATCGCTCGCTGGCAGGCGTCCATCGTGCCGCGCCGCTGGATCGAGCTCGCCACCGCGTGTGCCCTCTACCTCGCCATCCTCGTCCTCCGCAGCACGACCCAGGCCGATTTCATCTACTTCCAGTTCTGACACGCATTCCGGATCCGCGGGACGCTGAGATGAGTGACTTCCGAATCACCCTTTCGTTTTTTCGCTTTCAGTGGACGTTGACGACAACCCCACACACCCATGAAATCCGCCCGCGATCACCTCGAAGAAAACCGCACCCTCCCTCGCTCGGTCCGCGTCCTGACCGGCACCACCAATTCCGGCAAACGCGCCATTTACGTTTCCGGAACCGCTGACGGCCTCCGGCTCCTGGCGGATTTGATCAAAGCCCAAGCCGACGCCCCGGCGAATCAATTCACCAAACTCGAGCGGCAGGCCGAAGACCTCTTTTTCACGACCGACGACTCAGTGGATATCCTGGAAGTTCATACGACCAGCCACATCCCCGAAAATCACGCAGTCGCCAAGGCATAGCACCCTTCAGCCATCGGACGAAGGATCGCCGGGCTGGAGGCAGAATCAGTCGGGCAGTAGAACGATTTGTTTGCTCGAAAACTTGACCGCGCAGGCGCATTTCGCTTGCTGGACGCGGGTCGGCTTTCGGTGCGGCGGCTCGCAAGCATCCGATGACCTCTCTGCTGACATTTATTGGGCGGCTGGCTGTACCGACGTTCGCTGTATTCGTCGTTGCCGGCTCGATGGCGATCCGGCCGGTCGCAGCGCAACTCCGCATCGTCGATTACAACACGGGAAGTCAGGCGCGGCCGGGATTGGACACAATTTTTGCCGCCATCGGAGCGGAATCCGTCAACGGCATCGCCAAACCGGCGGACATCATCACACTGCAGGAGCAGGCGTCGTCTGCATCGACGACGCAGGGAATTGTCGACGTGCTCAACTCAGTTTTCGGAGCGGGCGTGTACGCTCGCGCCACTCTGGACGGGGCCACCTCGGGCGCGGGACGGCCGGGTTTGATCTACAATACCCAAACCGTCTCGCTGCTCTCGCAGGCGGCGATTGGGACGATCAGTGCGAGTGGAAATGCCCGCCAAACCCTGCGTTACGAGCTGCGGCCGGTCGGTTACGATGCGGCCGCAAATTTTGTGGTGTATTCCAGCCACTACAAAGCGAGCAATGGATCGTCCGATGCCGCCCGTCGCGCGGTGGAAGCAGCCAGCGTGCGCGCTGACGCAGATGCCCTCGGCACGGGCGCCCACGTCATCTATGCCGGTGATTTTAACGTCTACGCGAACACGGAAAGCATGTGGACGACGCTGACCGGACCCGGCGCCGGTCAGGCATTCGATCCCATTGCCAGGGAAGGTCGCTGGAGTAACAACGCCGCCTTTCGCGACGTCCATACCCAGTCGCCGGTCACCACGGCGCGCTACAGCGGACAAATCACGGGCGGCATGGATGACCGTTTCGATTTTCAAATGGTGACCGAGGCATTCCTCGACGGTCAGGGTCTGAGTTACATCCCGGGATCTTACCGTGCGTTTGGAAACACGGGCACCCACGCATTGAACGGCGAACTCGGGTCCGGCAATTCCGCACTTTTTGCCAGCCGCCTGCCCGGCTACTCGACGACGCAGGCGCGCGACGTCCTGGAAGCCATTTCCGGAGCCAGCGATCATCTCCCCGTCATCGCCGATTATCAGGTGCCCGCGCGCCAGGAGGTGATCGTCACAGCCGCCCCCGCCGCGATCCTCGCCGGAGCCAGCGCCGGTATTGATTTCACCGTTGCCAACTCGGCCCCGGTGGTGGCGGTGAACGGTGCCGACACGCTGACTTACACGTATTCCAGCAATGGTTCGCTGGACGGAACGGGCGGCGGCACGGACGCGGCTTTGGGCACGGCCAACGCCCATCGATTGAACCTGCAATCCACGACGGTCGGCGCGCAAACGGGGAATCTTCAAGTCACCAGCGGCAGTCAGGCGGTGGCCAACGGCTCATTTGCAAAGACGTTCGACTACGCCGTTCTGGATCACGCATCCCCCACTCTTGCGGATGGAAATGGACAACCTTTGACCGCATCGACGTTCGACCTCTCGGCGACGAGCTCCATCGGTCTCAGTGTACTCAACGCGATCGGCACCCGGGGATTCACCGCGGCTCTGGATCTCGACCTTATTCTGGCTACCGGGGACGTTGGGGAATTCGCCCTCACTCTAGTGCCTACAAATCGGATTGCAGCAGGGGACTTTGTCGCGTTTCAAGCCGCGTTTCTCGGAACGGCGCCGGGCATCTACAGCGCGAGTTACGAGTTGCGATTTTCAGACGAAGACCTTCCCGGGGCAATCGATCTTGCCCCGTTGAATCTGACGTTTTCGGCCAATGTTGTCCCGGAACCCTCGACGGCAATCCTGCTGCTTTTCGCGCTTGGTGCCGTTGCCGCTCGCGGAATCTGGTCGAGGCGCGCGATCACCGACCCTCGGCCACTTCCCGGGCGAAATACGTGAGGATCATGTCGGCCCCGGCGCGTTTGATTGCCAGCAACGATTCGTCGCGAGCCGCTTTGTAGTCGAGCCAGCCAAGTTGGGCGGCGGCGTGGATTTGCGCGAATTCTCCGGAGACTTGATAGGCCGCGACCGGCAGCGACGTGGCTTCACGCACCGCACGGATCACGTCGAGATACGGACCGGCGGGTTTGACCATCACGATGTCGGCACCCTCGTCCTCGTCGAGCTGAACTTCGAGCACCGCCTCACGGACGTTCGCCGGATCCATCTGGTATCCGCGCTTGTCCAACGGGACCGCGCCCGATTTGCTGCCGACCGCTTCCCGGAACGGACCGTAAAACGCCGAGGCAAATTTTGCCGCGTACGAGAGGATCAAAACCCGCTCGAAACCAGCCGCGTCCAGCCGTTCGCGAATCGCACCTACGCGCCCGTCCATCATGTCGGATGGAGCCACAATGTCAGCCCCGGCTTCCGCCTCGCGCACCGCCAGATCTCCAAGTTTTTCAACCGTGGCATCGTTCAGCACCTCGGTGCCCGCGTCGTTCAGCAATCCGTCGTGCCCGTGGGTCGTGTAGGGATCCAACGCGACATCCGTGATTACGGCCAGATCCGGGCAAGCTGCCTTCACCGCCCGCACCGCTGCGAAAAGCACGTTGTCATCCGCGACCGCGTGCGCACCCGTCGCGTCTTTGAGCTCTGGATTTATCACCGGAAAGATTGCCACCGCACGAATGCCGGCATCGCGGCACCGTGAGCATTCAGCAATCAGGTCCGGGATCGAAAGTCGCGCCACACCGGGCATCGCCGACACCGGCTCAGGCGGTGCGTCGCCCGCCCGGACGAATAACGGTTGAATCAAATCGAACCTTGCCACGGAGGTCTCCCGGACCAGATCCCGCAGCGCCTCCGACGACCGGTTGCGCCGCATCCGGCGGGGAAGGGCGAATTTCATCATCGAGAAATGCCGATGCACTCCGGCCCGGTCAAGTGGCAACCCGTTCTTGCAGCGCCGGGGCCGCCCGGTATGGTGCGGGTTTTCTCACGACTCACCCCATGCCTATTCTCATTGCGACGGCCCTTAACTCCATCGCCGGATTTTTCCTCGCCAGTGGTTTTTTTGGTGCCCTGCTTGCCTTGCTCTCCGTCGTCGCCCTCACCGTGATCCTCCAGCGCGGCTTCGCCTTGCGCGAAAGCACGGTGATGCCCTCTGACATCGAGGATGAGGTGCGCCGACTTCAGCCAGGTGACGAACTCGGACCGCTCAACAAGCTCATCCACACACACCCCTCGCCCCTCGGTCGTATTCTACTCACGCTCGTCCGCCACCTCAGCTGGCCGAAATCAGAAACTGCCGAAGCGGTGCAAACCCAGGCCCGCCACGAAACCGCTCGCCTCGAGAGTGGACTCGTCATCCTCGAAATCACCACCGGGGTTGCTCCGCTCTTCGGTTTGCTCGGAACGCTTTCCGGCCTCGTCGGGATTTTCGCGAACATTGGTGACGGTGACCCGATCGTCATCGCCCGCGGTATTTCCGAAGCTCTGAATACCACGATCATGGGTCTCGCTGTCGCTGCTCCCAGCATCATCGCCTACAATTATTACCTCCGCAAAATCGAGGTAATGTCGGTCGAAATGGAATCCGTCACCGCCGAATTGCTCGCAAAATGTTACCCGAATCCGGGCGAGCAGCCGACGATTCAGCAGTTCGAATGAAGTTTTACACCCGGAAGCGGCGCAGCCCGACGATCATCATCGTCTCGCTGATCGACATTCTCGCGATTCTTCTGATCTTTTTCATCGTCACCACGACCTTCAAAAAAACGCAGCCCCAGCTCGAGATCAACCTGCCCGAATCGAAGTCCGCCGCCCCTTCGGCCGAGGCGGAAGTTGCGCCACTGGTGCTCAGCGTGAAAGACGCGGATCAGATCACGCTCGACGACGAACCCGTGCCGCTCGACGAACTCGGAGCGAGTCTGAAAGCAGCGCGCGAGGCGGAACCCGACCGCCCCATTGCCATGCAGGCGGATCGCGACGCTCCGTTCGGCGTGGTGGTTCAGGTCCTCGACGCACTCAAGGACGCGGGCATCCGCAACATCCCCGCCTTCACCGATCCCCGCAAAAACGACACCCCGCCATGATCCTGCCCATCGTTGAATACGGCCATCCCGCACTTCGCTCGAAGGGCCGCACCGTCGCCAAAATTGACAGCCGCATCCGCAAACTCGCGGACGACATGATCGATACCATGAACGCGGCTGATGGTGTCGGCCTTGCCGCCCAGCAGATTGGATTGCCCATCCAGCTTTGCGTGATCGACGTCGCCGGAGTCACCAACCGACCGAACGCCATGCGCGTCGACGGCGAGGAGGTCGATCTCGATGAATACATGCCGCTCGTCCTCATCAATCCCGAAGTCGAAGCGATCGGTCAACCCGATCCGGGCACGGAAGGTTGCCTCAGCTTTCCAGGACTACAGGCGACGATCACGCGCCCCGGATCCGTCCGCGTCACCGCCCTCACCATCGATGGCCGTTCCCTCGATTTCGAAGCGAGCGGTCTGCTCGCCCGCGCGGTTCAGCACGAACACGACCACCTTCACGGCATCCTCTTCATCGACCACATGGATGCGGTCGAACGCGACGCGCTGGAAGCCGAGATCGAAAAAATCCGCCGCCGGAACGCCGTTATTTAGCGAGTCGACTGATTCTGACATTTTCCGGAAACGACGCGGAGGGCGCGTCATCTCCGGTGGTGATCCTGTCGGTATTGCGTTGGGCTTGCCTTCGCGAATTGCCGAAAGCGATTGGAAAAATAAAACGGGTCCGCGTAGCCGGTTTCTTCAGCGACTTCACTCACGCTCAGGCTGGTGACGCGCAGCAGGCGGGCGGCGTGCTGCATCCGGTTGCGCTCCCAATAACGCTGGGGTGAAAGACCGGTTTCCTCCTTGAAGAGTGCCGCAAGCCGCGAGACCGATAACCCGCAGTGCCGCGCCACGTTCGCAAGAACGAACGGCTCGCGCGAGTGGCTTCCAAGAAAATCCATCGCGCGACGAACCCGCACATCCATCACGAGCCAGCGATCTTTCGACGCGGCCACTTTTCCCCACAATAACGCCTCCTCCAGCGCGTTCGCTGCAAGGTCCATCGCGCACGGGATTCGCCGCCGCGCCAGTCGAATCATGCGGTGCATCGCGGCCCGAAACGCGTCGTTCACCTCTCCGGTTCCCAACGTCAGCCAGCGGACGCCGGGTTCAGCCAGCGGCCAACCAAGGAGCTCGATCCAGTCCGGCAGCGGCGTAAAATGCACCCACAGGAGGTGCCATTTCCCCGTCTCCGCCGAGGTCCGGTAATTTTGAGCCTCGCCCGGGGCGTAGAGCGTCACGTCTCCGGGCTGCGAATCGCGCACCGCCTGCGAGGAAGAATATCGTCCGCTTCCCTCGTCGGTGTAAATCATCAGCCAATCCCCGCTGCCCTCGGGACGCCGGGTGGCGTATTTCCTGCCGCGGCGAAACTCGTCGGCGATCAAATCGCGCGCGGGCAAAGGGTACCGCGATTTAGGCATGAGAAGATATTACAGGGAAAGAGGAAGGGCCTCCATTCCATTTCCTACCGCTTCGATACCCTTGTCGCATGATGAATTCCCCGTTCCCGTCGACGACCGCTCTCAAGGAAGAATTTGACGCGCTCGGTTACTGCGTGGTCGACAACCTGTTCTCCGAAGACGAACTCGGCGAGATCGAAGCTTTCTTCGAGGACTACCGGCACGTTGGCGGCAAGGTTTTCGACGGAAATTCCGCCTACGAGGAAATTGACATCACCAAACGCCAGCTCCGTGCGATGCACCCGCATCGTTACAGCGAAAAGGTTACGCAGTGGTTTCTGAACCCACCGGTCATGGACGTGCTCGGGGAGCTGCTGGAGCGCCCCGCTCTCGGAGTCCAAACGATGTATTATTTCAAACCTCCGGGCGCGAAAGGTCAGGGCATGCACCAGGATAATTTTTATTTGCTCGCCGCGCCCGCGACCTGCATCGCGGCCTGGACCGCAATCGACGCCGCCGACAACGACAACGGCTGTCTCTGGGTCGTGCCTGGATCCCATCGGGGAGACATTCATTGTCCCGAAAACGGCGGAGAGACGTGGATGAACTACGGCGATTCGCACATCACAAAATTCCCGCGTGATCAAAAGCCGATTCCCGTTCCCGTCCCACGCGGATCGACCATGTTTTTCGGCGGGAATCTCATCCACGGATCCGGACCGAACCGCACGAAAGATCGCAGCCGCCGCACGTTCATCGGGCATTACATCGACGAAGCGTCCGAGCAGGTCGCGAAGTTTTACCATCCCGTGCTCAATCGTCAGGGGGAAGTTGTCAGCAACCTGCGACTTCCGGAAGGCGGCGGCCCCTGCGGTGACGGCTGGCTTGGCGCTACGCATTAAAGCGTAACGCGAGCGTCCCAGTTCGCGGCCCATTCGGAAACACTGCGGAAGAACCCGCCGCGTTTCCACCGAGGAATTTGCTGCCGCGCGTGGAAGGCGCGCGTTAGATTGCGCGGCTTCGCATGTTCCGCCCCCTCCCAGTATTTATGCTTTTTGTCACGGCCTTTACCGCCGTGCTCGGGTGGGGCTGGCTGGGGCAGGCCCCAACCGGCGGTGAACTCGCGGGAGACGAGGCGCGCATCCGGTATTTCATGGAACTTATCGCGTCCGAAGGTCGCATTCCGACGTGGCTGCCGGGTTACCTGACCGGCACCAGCACCACCACGTTGTTGAGCTTCCCGTTGGCCCTCGCTGTCTATTTTCCGGGTCTGTTGCTGACTCCGGAGGGCTTGGGGATGAAACTCACTGCGCTGGTTCTGCTCGGTTTCGGTGCTGTGGCGGCGTTTGCCCTTGGTCGCCGACTCACCGGCTGTGGCTGGACGGGTTTTTCCGTCGGTTCGCTCTACCTCATGGCCCCGCAAACCCTGTTGCGGGCGGGCTGGCACGAAAACATGACGCTTCTCGTGGCGATACCGCTCGTTCCCCTTCTGTTTCTCGCGTTGCTGCGGGTCGCCGAACGCGGCGCACCGTTTGACGGTATGCTCCTCGGCACCATTTTCTCGGCAACACTGCTCGTGGGATCAAAAATTGGAACGACGCTCGTGATCCCGCTTGCGCTTTTTGCCGTCTGGATATTTTTCACGCGGCCCGAGAGTCGAGGACATCTCGCGCGCGGCGCAATCTGGTCACTCGGAACGGTTCTGCTGCTCGGAGTTGCGCCCTTGATTCCGCTCCTGCGGGAGCGACACTTTTTGACCGTCTTCGATCTCCACCCCATGGCTGCCCTGCAAACGCAGGACTCCGTCAAGACGGCCACGGCGTGGCTCGACCGGGGTGGTACGCTTTTTGCCACGCTCCCCCCTTCCCTGCGCATTTCGCGCGGTGGTTATTACCTCGGCCTGGTGGGACTGGTCGCAATGATCGTTGTCATCGTCCGCAATTGGCGGACACAAACCTCTCCCGGCCCGCTCCGGGTGCTCCGAATTTTCCTTTCGATCGCGGTGGTGATGTTTTGGTTCTCGTTCGGGCCTCGTAGCGTGATGACGGCCCAGTTCGAACTTCTCGGCGCGGCAATGCGGTTTCCGGACGCGGCGATCCCACTCGTGTGGCTCACCCTCGCAGCTCAGGGATTTGTGATTCTCTGGCTGCTGCCGATGGTCCGCTGGCGACTGCCGCTATTCCTGGCAGCTTTCGCGGTCTACCTAACCGTTCCGCCGTTTCGTGTTCTCCAGGTGATTCCATTGTTTCACGACCTGCCTGCACCCGCGACGTTCTGGATCTTCGGCGGCACGATCGCGTGGTCCGTGGCGGCGGGAATCGCGGTCGTGCAATGCCTTAACCTCGTGAAAGCGCGACATCTGCGTCCGGCGCTGGCAATCGCAACGGTGGGTCTCGCGATCTGGGACTCCAGCGCCAACGCGCGTTGGTTCTTCCGCGACGAACTCCCAACCAGCGTTCGAGAAAATTTCGAACGAACGTCCGAGGCGCTCGCAAGCAGCCTCCCACCGGGACGGATTTACCCGATTTCGGGTCGTCATTTTATCCTGAATTTTCCGATTCGGTCCGGCCGCGGGTTGACGAGTGACGCGTTGAACAGCTCGCTCGCGACTCGCGACACCGCTCTCCTTCAGACCGCCGCGCGGCTGAGCCCCGCCGAAATGGTGGCGTACCTCCGCGTGACTGGAGTCGCGGGAATCTTCCTTGAAAAGGACGACCCCACCGTCCGCTCCGAAACCCTCGACTGGTGGCGCGCACTCCTGCCGGTAGCGTTCGAGAACTCCGATTTTCTCGTGCTGAAAACGGCTCCTTCGCTTTATCCCGCTTTTTTCGCGACCACCGCCGTCCCTGCACCCGACGGATTGCCACAATACCCGGCTGCTCTCCGCGAATCCTCCCGCAACGTCCTCACCCTCGCCAATCCGGTTGTCCCGTCTATCGGTGAATCTGCGTTACCAGAACAGCCTGCCCCGCCGTTCAGCGTGCTTCCAATCGCATCGGATCGATCAATTGATTCGTTTGAAATCACCGCGCCGGGAGCTGATGGCTGGATTGTGCTCGGTCAGTCGTGGCACCCGGATTGGAAAGCCGCGGTCGATGGCGTGCCGAGGCCAATCATCCGTGGGGCCGGGGCATTTCCTGCGGTGCGCGTCGGACCAAACGATCAGATCGTGAGGTTCCGTTTCACCCCCCCCGCGTGGATTTCCGCCAGCCTCACGGCTGCCGGCATTGGCTGGGTCGGTGTTCTCGGTTTACTGACATTATCCACCCTTCCCGTGCTGCCGCGAAAATTCCGAAAGCGTTTCGTGGCCGCACGCCGGCCGCCGGTTCGCACGATCGATCCGCTAACCAGTCGTCCGACGATCTACCATCCTCTCGTCCTCATTCCAACTTACAATGAGCGGGCTTCGATCCTGGAAATCGTCGGCCAAATCCTCGCCGCCGAACCGCGCTCGTCGATCCTCGTCATTGATGACGCCTCTCCGGACGGAACTGCAGCCGCCGTCCGCGGTCACGAGAGTTTTGGCGAACGTCTCCACCTCATCGAGCGCGCCGGAAAACTTGGACTCGGCTCCGCCTACCGCGACGGGTTTCATTGGGCCATGGAGCGCAACTATGATGCCTGCGTCGAAATCGACGCCGATCTGTCCCACGATCCTGCCGACATTCCCCGATTGCTGGCGGCTCTGGACGAAGATGGCGGATGCGACGCCGCCGTCGGCTCTCGTTACGTCGGAGGCGTGCGAGTGATCAATTGGCCCCAACACCGTCTCCTGCTCAGTGCCGCCGCGTCCCGTTACGTTCGTCTGCTCACCGGCCTGCCGCTCACTGACGCCACCAGTGGCTTCAAAGCTCTCCGCACCGAGGCTCTGCGCCGGATCGATTGGTCCGGCCTTCGCGCCGACGGCTACGGATTTCAAATCGAGCTCCACTGGCTCATCTGGGCGGCCGGCGGACGCATCGTCGAGATTCCCATCGTTTTCACCGAGCGCCGCTCGGGCCAGACGAAGATGTCGCCCGGCATCGCGGTCGAGGCCGCCGTCCGCGTCCTCCAGCTCGCGTTCCAACACCCGAAACGTAATGACTGATCGCATCTTTCGACGTGCCGATTGGATTTGCGGGGCGATCGCCGCCGCGATCGCGATGGCCGTTTACGCCTGGACGACCGCGCCCAACGTCACCCTGCTGGATTCGGGCGAATTCATCGTCGCTGCTCAGCATTTCGGTGTGCCACACCCTACCGGGTACCCGCTCTGGACCTTGCTGGCATGGGCGTTCCAGCTGCTGCCGCTGGGTAACGCCGCCTGGGAAATCGCGCTGCTCAGCGGAATCTGCGGCGCGTTTGCCGTCGGGCTCACCGCCATGCTCGTGCGCAATACCTGCGTCTGGATGTTTGCCGGTGAGGACGTCGCCCGGCTCGCGTCGATCGCTGCCATTTCGCTCAGCCTCGTTTTCGCTTTCAGCTTTTCGATGTGGTCGCAGGCCGTCATCGCCGAAGTTTACACGCTCCACGCCTTACTCGTCGGATTGTACCTGACCTGCCTCTACTGGTGGTTGCGGTGCCCGGAAAAAACCGCGCCGATCTACTGGTCTGTCTTCACGCTGACCCTCGCATTTTCCAATCACCAGCTGACCCTTGCCCTCGCTCCGCTGCCGCTCCTGATCGTGCTGCTCGTGCGACGCGATCTTTTCTGGGATCTCGTCGTCGCTGGGGCACTTTGCCTTCTCCTCGCGTACCTGGCGTTCGCACTTTTTGCCGACAGTGCGCTCGTCATCAAAGCCGCTCTGCGCCTGACCTGGCTGGTTGCCGCAAGCGTTGGCGTCATCCTCTGGATCAAACGCGGCCGCCTCCACTGGCGGCTCGTCGCATTCCTGCCGCTCACCATCGTTCTCGGACTGCTGCCCTACGCATACATGCCGGTTGCCTCCGCCACGAATCCCCCGATGAACTGGGGTTACACCCGCACCGCCGAAGGATTTTTTTATTCGTTCAATCGCAGCCAATACCACGGCAGCCTCTCGGATCAGAGCCTGCGCGGCTTGCGCAAGGTGCTCGGTATTTCCGAAAATCCGACCACGGGCGCCGCAGCCGCTGATACGACCAGCGCCAGAGTTGAAACGGCAATGAACGCCGTGGACGGGTCTCTCGTTCAGCGGTTTCAGCGCTGGGCTCAATTCTTCTGGTTTCAACTCAACCGGAGTTTTTCTCCACTCTGCCTCGTTTTTTTCTTTGCCTCCATCCTCGGAGCGATGCGCTGTCCGTTGCCCGCTCGCGTGTGGATTTACCTGCTCAATCTGGCGTTCCTGCTCGCTGCCTTTCTTCAACCCCTGCTTGATCGCGCCCGGACCGACAACGTCACGTGGTGGACGCAGATGCCCTACCACAGTTACACAAACCTCATCTTCGGCGTGATCTGCGGAATCGGAGCCGTCGTCGTGCTGCGCGCACTGCGAACCCGACTTCCCCGCACGGCGCCCGTCGCGTGGATCTTGCTGGCGTTGCCCGCGTGGCCGTTGGTCGTGAACGTCGACGGAGCCTCGCAGCGCAATCGCTGGTTTGGCTGGCAATACGGTCACGACATGCTCGCGGATCTCCCCCACGGCAGTGTCGTTTTCGGCGGCACCGACCCCGGACGTTTTGTGCCGACCTACATGATTTTTGGCGAAAGCACCCAGCCGGCGTCGGTCAAACGCGATCCAGACTTCGATCGGCGTGACCTCTACATCATCACGCAGAACGGCCTCGCCGACCGTCATTACCTTCGCTACATCCGCGACCACTACACGACCGCCCGCCCCCGCGAACGCAACTCATTCGAACACTGGCTCGGGCGTGCGAGCGCCTATCCCGAAGCTCCTCTCGTCCTGCCCGCACCGGCCGACGCCCGGCGCATCGCCGAAGAAACCTTTACCCGGCTCCGACGGGAAGATCCCGGAATCGACGTCAGCACCCTGGGCCACTCCGCCCAGGCCGAGATCGCCCGCTGGATCTTCGACCGCAACAAGGCAAACCACGCATTCTACGTCGAAGAGAGTTTTCCCATGACGTGGACCTACGACCACGCCATCCCGGACGGCCTGCTTTACCGCATCAATCCGGAACCACTCGCCAGCCTTCCGCGGGAGACCGTCGCCGCCGACTTTGCGTTCTGGCGCGACTACATCGAACGACTTTTTGCCAATCCCGACTATTTCAAGGACTACGACGCCCAGCGGTCGTATTCCAAATTGCGCATGACCGGTGGTCACATCTACGCGCACCGCAAAATGGCCACCGAAGCTGAGCAGGCGTTTCGTGAATCCATCGCGCTCTGGCCCGGCAACGTACCCGCAATTGGCAGCCTCACCCGGTTGTTGTGGGATCGCGGAGAATTCGACGAACCCATTCTCCTGTTCGAACAAGCCCTTGCCACGGACCCCAACAATCTCGACCTCGCCCAGCGCATTCAGTTGGCTCAAAAACGCAAGGAGATGCAGCCTGGCATCATCCGTGCCGAACAGGCCGCGCAAGCCGCCCCGGGCTCAGTGCCTGCGTTCAAGGAGTTGCTCACCGCTTACGCTCAGGCTGGTGAGACGAACAAATGGGCCGACGTCATCGCCGAGGCACGCGACCGATTTGGCGAGGATCCCGACTTCCTCGATCTGATGTTCCAGGTTGCCGAAGCCCGAGAGGAATGGGCCGAAGCTGCCGTCGTCGCCCGACGCCTTGCCGCCATCCAACCCGACGATGCCAACGCTCACTACCGACTTGGTCGGGCCGAATACACCCTCAATCGCACCGCGGAAGCCACCGCCGCGCTGGCCCGTGCCCTTGAGCTTGGCGGGTCGCCCATTCGCGAAAGAATCCTGGTTGATCCGCTGCTGAATCCCGCGGATCCCGCCATCGGAAAACTTCTCGAAACTCCCGCCACGCCCAGCGCGCCGCAGTAATTTCTCCAGATTAATTGCGACGGCATTGTCGCTGCGTTTCACTCATGCCGCAGTCCACGCCAGCGCCACCACCCGCAGGCGCGTGCCGGTTTTCATCGGAGCGATGTCCAGAATTGTGAGGTCACTGGCCAATGCGTCGAGCTCTGACGAAAGTGCCGACGCATCCGTTTCGAATTGGGCGGAAAGCTCCACCTCTTCGCGTTCGAGAGCCGTCAGTTTTTCCCGGGCCGCCTGCACGTCTCCAGCTTCTTTTGCCGCCCGCCCCACCCCACGCGCCGCCGTTGTCGCCCGGCCGAGCGTCG
Organism: Chthoniobacterales bacterium; assembly: GCA_041748215.1. GTDB lineage: Bacteria > Verrucomicrobiota > Verrucomicrobiia > Chthoniobacterales > JAATET01 > JBGTDR01. The sequence continues at coordinate 4,546 of JBGTDR010000082.1, read as the reverse complement.
TCGCGCTCATCGCTTTTCGCCCAAGGAAAGCTCCCAGAATCGTCGAGCCGAACGACATCATCGTCTGCATTTTTGCCTGACCGGCCTGCGCCTCCTCACGCCGCAGGGTCTCCCTGGCCCGTTCAATTTTTGTGCGCAGCGCGTCCTCACGTTTCCCGTACTTCGCACGCAATTCCGCGATTTTCGCATCGCGAATTTCGCGGCTTCGTTGCGCCACGCGGACCCGGAATTCACCTTTCGATTCACCCGGTGCCGAAACGAGCTTGCCCGCGGGCCAGCTCCACAAGGCAAGCCGCCGATTCACCAACACCCAATCCAAAAATTCGCGCGACCACGCCGCATAATTTTTGGTTCTCAGCGTGACAGCTCCCGGTTCATCGAACGCACCGTCCGTCGGTGGATCTTCGCTAAAATCGCCCAGCTCGCAGGCGATTGCCGCCGCCCAGTCGACGCCCGACAATCCGTCCGGAAATGCCACCAGAAAAGCCTCCTCTCTCGTCGTGTCGATCGCGAGTTTCGCATCCCGGTAACGAATTGTCGCCGCGGCGAGGAGCGACGGGACGTAGCGACCGGCAGCGCCTGCGCCCGATTTCGCAAAAACCTGCTTCACGTTTTCGATCAGCGGCGGCCGCGCGTACGTTTTCAGAGCCGGGCTTTCGTCGACTACGGCCGGCTGCGAGAATGCGGTTTCCGGTTGTTCCGGCGTCAACCGGCGGATCTGTTCACGGGTGAGAGGTCCGCATAAATACGAGAGAGCCCACCGGGATTCAAAAGTCACCGGACAATTCTCGTGAACGTTGTTCATCAGGAAAATTCGTTTACCGAGTCCGGCAAGCAGCTCGCCCACCGCCTGCCGATCCAGTCCGTTCGCCACGCTGGCCAAACCATCCAGCAGCCGCAGTTTGTCGCGCTCGGTTTGAAGCCGTCCGATGAACCACGTTCCCGCGTTCGAGAGTCCTTTGTAATCGAGGTCGGCGGGATTCTGCGTCGCCAGCACCACACCGAGGCCGTACGCACGAGCCTGCTTGAGCAACGTGAGCAGCGGCTTTTTGCTTGGAGGGTTTGCCACCGGCGGAAAAAAACCAAACACCTCGTCCATGTAGAGGATCGCCCGCAGACTCGTGGTTCCCGCCTGCGTGCGCATCCACGCGACCGCTGCATTCAACAGCATCGAAACAAAAAACATGCGCTCCGCGTCGTTCAGGTGCGCGATGGACAAGACTGCCAGGCGCGGCTTGCCTGCCTTCGTGTAAAGAAGCGACTGCACATCGAGCGGCACGCCCTGCTGCCACGCCGCAAATCCGGGCGAAGCGATGAGCGTGTTCAGAGCAAGCACGAGGGCAAACCGGTCATTTTTCGGATAAAAGGATTCGATGTCCAGCACACCGACCGAATCGAATGGCGGTTGCTGAATCCGTCGCACGAGCTCGAGCAGCGTGAGCGATTCACCGTCGGTCCACGCGTGCTGTAAAATGGCTGCGAGCAGCGTGGCCTCCCGGCTCTGCTCCGCCGTAATTCCGAGCAGGCCCAGCAGACTTGCGACCGTTGAAGTGATGCGATCTCCGAACAGCTCCGCATCCTCCCGCACCCGCGCGTCCGGCACGTCGAATGACGATATCACCGAAATCGGAATTCCCGCTGTGCTGCCCGGCGTGAAGACAGTCACATCCGCCGTGTCCAGCAGCCGCTGGATCCGCGCGCCATCCTGGCCCCATTTTTCCAGACCTTCCCGCCACGTCGTCGCCTGCTGTCCGGCAAATTCCGCCACCGTCACACCCTGTTTTCTCGCCTCATCCGCCGACACCCACGGTTCGAAATCACCCGCTGCGAGATTCGGAAACAGCAGCGCGAGATTGGCAAGATCGCCTTTGGGATCGATCACCAGTGCAGGGATGCCGTCAATCGCGGCTTCCTCCAGCAGACTCACGCACAAACCCGTCTTGCCGCTGCCCGTCATTCCCACGCACACCGCGTGCGTCACCAGATCCTGCGAATCGTACAACAGCGGGGTGTCCTCCGCCGCCTGCGCAGCCACGTCGTATGGACGACCGAGGTAAAACGTTCCGAGATTTTCGAACTGTCGCGGATCGAGAGCCATGATTGCGAGCTTCCCCGATTCCCTCCCGCGTGCCTAATCAAAATCATGTCACCCAACTGGTTCGTTGCCTGGCCCGTCACCGGGGCCGCTGATTGGCTTGCAGCGCTGGACGCCGATGCCCCGCCCGGCCTGCGTTTCAGCCACCCCGACGACCTTCACGTCACCCTCGCGTTCCTCGGCGAATTCGAACCCCGCAACGAAAAAAAGATTGCGTCCCTGCTGCGCGGCCTGCCGTTTGCGGAGATCGAAGCAACGCCCTCGCAACTCGTCGCACTTCCACAGGCCCGCCGCTTTTCGGCACTCGCGTTCACGTTCGACAAAGGTCGCCTCGAACTCGAAAAACAAATCGCCCGCTGGCGGGACCGCGTCTGTCGCGAAGCCGGTGCCCGCCTCGAAACCCGTCCGCCCCTGCCTCACCTCACCGTCGCCCGCCCCGAACGCCGCATCACCAGCGACGGCCGCGATGACGCCCTCGCCTGGGCCGAATCCCTGCCCGCCCCCACCGCCGTGCTGACGTTGCTCCCACCCCGCATCTACACTTGGGACCCCACCCGCAAAGAACGCCAGTTCCTGATCCTCGGCGAATCCCCGGCTCGCTAATCCCGATCCTCTCGAGGATCGGACAAATCCGCACGAATCCGCACGGCCCGTCACGGATTGCCCAGAATCAATTTCTCGCGCCCGTTTTCCCCTTGGATCAGAGCGGGCGACCGGTCTTGAAAAATTGCGAGCAACCTCTCATCGCTCAATCGCTCCACCCGACCGGAGGTTCGCACCACGGTGACAGGCCTGGATTCATCCGAGTCGACCCGGAGAAAAGAGTTTGGTCGGCTGACGATTCGCGCCACCACAGGTAACGGGGAACTGATCACTCGTTCGACACCAGCGGTCTGATCTTTCCAGATGAGGACTATGGTCGGAACCATCAACAGCAAAATCACGCATCCCGCCACCGTGGATATCTTTCGGAAGCGAATCCGTCGGTGACGACTACGCAATGCCGACTGTAAACCGGACCACGATGCGGCGTCTGGGCCGTGCCCCAGCTCAGTCAGCAATTGCAATAGAGGGTCTTTGGCGCTCATTGGATCTCGTTTCGCTCCAGCGTCGCCTTGAGCCGGGAGCGAAGCCGCGACATGCGCGATTCAATGGCCCTCGCCGTATTTCCACAGCCTGCCGCGATTTCAGCGTAAGTCTGTCCCTCAAAATAGTGAGCGCGGATCAACAGCGCATCGTCAGGGTCGAGCGAATTGACGGCCTCACCCAACCGCGCAGAATCAATTGTCGGTGAGGATTCCACCGAACCCGCACGCCTGTCGATCCAGCGGTCGAGCATCGCCCAATAACGCGTTCTCTTTCGCGATCGATCCACCACAGCTGAACGCGCAACCCGGGAGAGCCAGCACCAAAAAACCTCCTCGTCATCGAACATCCGGATGTAACGCACAACTCGTATCCACGTTTCCTGTAGCGCCTCCTGAACGGCGTCTTCATCGCCCCGACAAACGCTCAGCAAATGCCGGCGCAAACGCGGTTGATAATTTTCGAACGCTTCCCTCCACGCAATTTCGTCGTTGCGCTGCATCCGTGTGGTGAGTTCCTGAATCCAATTCGGGACCTCTCGTTCCAGCGCATCGCGCCAGCGGATGGGATTGGAGTCGCCGCCCAAAACCAATAGATCATTCGGCGGCATCGCGTTGGGGGGCCTTCCCGGTGAGCGCCTGCAACGCCGCATTCACCATTTCGATTTGTCCCTGGTCGCCTGCGACAATCAGCAGCTGGGTATCCTCGTGATATTTGAGCTCAGGCTTTTCCATGCCCACCATTTCGGAAGCCGTCCCGACGGCAGTATCCACGTCTTCGACGGTGTAGCCCCGCGCCAGGTGGCCCGCCAGATTGATGAACAACGATTCCTTCTCGGACACCAATCTCACTCTTGGCGGTCCAAACGCCCGCAGGATCCAGAAGCTGTCGGTATTCGCCGACGCACCGGATTCGAAGCTGTAGTGAACCGTCGTTGTTTCGGTGAATGCTCCCGACGGGTCACGTCGCATGATGCGCTCGACGGGCGTTGCTTCGTTCAGTGCCGCGAAGATCTCGGGAATGGAGACGTTGTGCATCTTCAACGGCGGAATCCGGAAGCTCATCCCATCCTCGGGAATGACCACGTTGATTGGACGACCGCTGGATTTCTCGATCGCTGCGATGAGTTCGCGTGGCCCGCCCCCAGGAAAATCGAGATCAAATCGCGGGACGTCCGGAGGCGCAGCTGCCACGACATTTTCCGATTGAGCATCGAGACGAGGATTCCCGACCGCCAGGATCACCAAAAGCACGAATAAATTTCGGTTCATCACCTCATTACACGCCGCCCGCCGGGTCCATCCCGCATCGATTCGTCGAAAGGGTGGTGATTTTCGCAAACCGCCCTCAGCTCCGGACGATCAC
>JBGTDR010000081.1:0-22233 GCA_041748215.1 Chthoniobacterales bacterium | reverse complement strand
CCGGGACGGTGGCCGCTGCCGTGCTCGCGGTGCGCCCGCACGCCGTGGACGTCGCGAGTGGGGTGGAGCTCGCGGGCAACCCGCGGGTGAAAGACGAGGTGAGCGTCCGGGCCTTTATTGAAGCGGTTCGCGGGGCGCTTTGAGCCTGCCCCAAGCCGAAGGCTTGCGTCGCTTTGCGAGGGCGGCCTTTAATGGCGGGGAATGAGTTTATCTGAGAATTACCAAATCGCCGTGCTGTCTGGCGACGGCATCGGGCCGGAAATCATGGCGGAGGCACTTGCAGTGCTGCACGCCGCCGCCGCCAAATTTTCGTTTTCAGTCAGTCTTGACGAATGCCGGGTCGGCGGAATCGCAATCGACGTGGACGGCCACGCTCTGCCGCCCGCGACGCTGGCGGCATGCGAGGCAGCGGACGCGATCCTTTTCGGCTCGGTCGGCGGCCCGAAATGGGAAAGCCTGCCAGCGGCGGAGCAACCCGAGCGGGCGGCGCTGCTGCCCTTGCGCAAACATTTTGGACTTTTCGCCAACCTCCGGCCTGCGGTCTGTTTGCCGGAGCTGGCCCACGCGTCACCACTGCATCCGCGGTCGGTCGAAGGTGGGTTCGACGTGCTTTGCGTACGTGAGTTGACCGGCGGACTTTATTTCGGTGAGCCGAAGTACACCAAACAGGAGGGCGGGGAGTCCTTCGCGGTGGACACGATGATTTATTGGGAGAGCGAAATTCGCCGCATTGCACGGGTTGCTTTCGAAGCGGCCACGACGCGGCAGGGGCGCGTGACCTCGATCGACAAAGCCAACGTGCTCCAGAATGGTGTGCTCTGGCGGCGCGTTGTCACGGAAACCGCGCGGGATTACCCCGGAGTGACGCTGAACCATCTCTACGTGGACAACGCCGCGATGCAGCTCATCAAAGCGCCGAAGGCCTTCGACGTAATTTTGGCGGAAAACATGTTTGGCGACATCCTGAGCGATGAGCTGGCAATGATCACCGGCTCGTTGGGAATGCTGCCGAGTGCGAGCCTTGGGGAAGCGACGGGCGGGGCGCGCCGTTTCGGCATGTATGAACCGAGCGGCGGCACGGCTCCCGACATCGCGGGTCAGGGCATCGCCAATCCCATTGCCCAGATTCTCTCGGCGGCCATGATGCTGAGATATTCCCTTGGGCGGGAGGATGCGGCTGCCGCCATCGAGCAGTCAGTGCGCGCCGTCATCGCGGGCGGTTTGCGCACGGGAGACATCTGGACTGAAGGCACTGAGAAGGTCAGCACGGCCGCCATGGGCGCAGCCATCGTGGCCGCATTGTAAGTCCACGAGCGCGGGCACCCGGCCCGTGCTGACATTTCAGAGGCAGCGGCCAAGGTTTGCCTTGACGGAAAGAAAATGGGGTTCCTACTGTCGCCGTCAGATTTTCTCACTGAAAATTTCCCGGTGCGGGCGACGAAAGACACCGGGTCCATCCTTCGGCCTTCATTTTTTATAATCAGATGTTTGATAACATTTTAGGCTTTTTCTCCAACGACATTGGCATTGATCTCGGCACCGCAAACACCCTCGTTTACGTCAAAGACCACGGCATCGTTCTCCGTGAACCCTCCGTGGTTGCTGTCCAGGCGGGCACCAACAAAGTGCTGGCGGTCGGTGACGAAGCGAAACGCATGCTCGGGCGCACCCCGGGAAATATTGTCGCCATCCGGCCTCTCAAAGATGGCGTGATCGCCGACTTTGAGGTGACCGAAGCGATGCTGCGGCACTTCATTAGCAAGGTACACAATCGTCGGCGCATGGTGCGTCCGCGGGTCGTGATTGCGGTTCCCAGCGGCATCACCGAAGTCGAAAAACGTGCAGTGAAAGATTCCGCCACGCACGCAGGAGCGCGCGAAGTGTATTTGATCGAAGAACCCATGGCCGCCGCGATTGGTGTGGGCCTGCCCGTGCAGGACGCAGCTGGCAACATGGTAATCGACATCGGGGGGGGTACCACCGAGGTGGCTCTGATTTCGTTGTCCGGCATTGTTTTCAGCCGCAGCGTGCGGGTGGCCGGCGACGAGCTGGACGAAGCCATCGCGCAGTACATGAAACGCGCGTACAACCTGATGGTTGGTGAGCGGACCTCCGAGGAGATCAAAATCAAGATCGGCTCGGCCTACAAACTTGAAAAGGAAGTGACGATGGAGGTCAAAGGTCGCGACCTCGTGGCGGGCCTGCCAAAAACTATCACGATCACGTCGCAGGAAGTGCGCGAAGCGCTCATGGAACCAATTTCGACGATCGTCGATTCCGTGCGCATCACGCTCGAACGTTGCCCGCCGGAACTCTCCGCCGATCTGGTGGATCGCGGATTGGTGCTGGCCGGCGGGGGAGCCCTGCTGCGCGGATTGGACCGGTTGCTGGCGGAGGAAACGGGCCTGCCGGTTCACGTTGCAGAGGATCCTTTGAGTGCCGTGGCCGAAGGAACGGGCAAAGCGCTCCAGGAACTGAATTTACTGCGGCGCGTGGCTTCGACCGAGCGCACGCATGTGGCGGTCAACGTCTGATCAACGGCGCACGATGCGCGGGTGGGAGTTGCGGTTCGCTGATGATCAGTTCGGAGGAGTGCCCGATACCAGAGGGTGCACGGTTCCCGGGGCTTAACGCGGCTGAGCGGTCATGAAGAAGATCAACATCCTGCTTGCTGGCGTCGCGGTTCTGATCGCGATTGTTCTCATGTTGATTGGGACCGGGGCGATGCAGTCGCTCCAGCGTGCATTCCTGTCATTCACCGCGCCATTCTCGCGCACGGGAGCCGTGGTGCAGGGGCTTGGAGCTGTCGGTCAGGGGCTGAAAACGCTCGATCAACTCGAAGCGGAAAACAAACAGCTCAAGACGGAAAACACGGAACTCCGCGCAACGAATCAAATTCTGCGCGACATCGAAGCCGAGAACGCAAAACTGCGCACCGCACTGGATTACCGCGAGCGTTCGCTCTTCCGCCTCGTGGCGGCCCAAGTCATCACGCGCGACGCCTCGACGTGGTGGAGCACGATCAAAATCAACCGGGGTTTCGAGGACGGCGTGGAGGCGGAAATGTCGGTCATCACGGACATCGGCCTCGTGGGTAAAACGATGACGGTGTCGAAGAACGAAGCCATCGTGATGCTGGTGACCGACGAGAACTGCAAAGTCGGTGCGTACATCGAGGGCATTCAGGGCGCGACCGGCATCGTGAGTGGACGGCGCGTACAGGAGACCGGCGCCGCGTTGCTGGAAATGAATTTTCTCGAAAAACTGGCCAAGGCGCAGGCGGGCCAGAAAGTTTACACGAAAGGTGTCGGAGCGGTGTTTCAGGCAGGGTTGCTGATTGGCACGGTCGAATCGTTTCAGTCGCGTGAACTCGACGGGCAGGCGATCCTTGCTCCGGCTGTGGATTTTTCGACGCTGTCGGACGTCTTTGTGATCGTGGGGGTGCAATGAAAGACGTGTTGCTGACCGCAGCGCTGATCGTGGCGATTTTTGCCGCGTTGATCGTGCAGGAATTTCTGCCGCCCCTTGGCTTCATGAGCGGCGCGCGGATTTACCTCGTGCCGGTGCTCTTTTGCTACGGAGCGCTCATCCTGCCGTATCCGCTGATGATTGTCCTCGCGCTGGTCACTGGCTTCATGAGCGATCTGGCGTTTTTGCAGGTCGTGGCCGGGTCGGTTGAAATCCCGGTCGGATGGTCTATCCTCGCGTATGTTGCCGTGGGATCCATCTGCCAGGGTTTGCGTCCACTCGTGCTCCAGGGGCATTGGGAACTCCACATCTTGATGAGCGTTTTGACGACGATTACGCTCCTCGCGTTGCAGTTTGGAATGATCTCGATGCGGCGTTTCGAGCAGGGTGGTTGGGTCTGGAACGAGACCGTGGCCTGGCGGATTTTTGGACCGGGAATTGTCGCCCTCGTGCTCGCTCCGGCGGTTTATTTTCTGGCAACGCTGGCTTACGGCCGCAACGAGGAGATCGGGCGCACCGCGCGCGGATATTGAAATGAAAAAGGGCATCCCCGCGTTCCGTATCCTGTTTCTCGGCGTGATCATGCTCGTCGGGCTCGGCGGCATCGCGGCCAAGCTGTGGTGGGTGCAGGTCGCGCGGGGTGCGGAATATACGGCCCGAATCCAGGGCAAATCGCAGGTCTCCGTTCGCCTCCCCGCGGTGCGCGGCGAAATCATGGACCGGAATGGCATTCCGCTGGCGCAGAATAAAGCCAGCTTCGAAGTGGACTTTTATCTGCCGGACATCGTGCGCGCCTACCGCGCGGAACACGGTTCGTTGCCGCTGCGCGAGGACAGTTATTATCACAAGGATCGCCGCGGCAATCTCGTGGAGAAGAAGGAGCCAGACATCCCGTTGATCGTAAACGAAACGATCATTCCGCGCCTGGCTGACCTCGGATTGGAGGAAAATTACAACGCCGAGCGGCTGCAAGTTCGCTACCGGAACGAACCGCTCATTCCCTACACGTACCGCCAGAATCTCGACTTCGACACGATGGCGCGATTCCTCGAGCACAACGTCGGGCTGCCCGGGCTCAAAGCGGAGGTGAAGCCGGTGCGCTCGTATCCGTACGGTGCCCTCGCCGCGCACCTGCTCGGTTACGTCGGCGCTCCTCGCAATGTTGACGCCGAGGAGGCGAAGAAATTCAATTTTTATCAACCTGATGTAGTCGGTCTGACGCAGATTGAAAAAACGATGGATCATCATCTTCGCGGCGAAGCCGGATCGCGCATCCTGCAGCGCGACGCGAAGGGTCAAATCCTCGAGGAAGAAGTGGAACTTGTGGAACCCAAACAGGGGGCCAACGTTTATCTCACCATCGACGCCCGGCTGCAGTACATCGTCGAGGACGTCATGCGAAACGTCGGGCGTGGTGCGGCGGTCGTCATCGACCCGAACAACGGCGACATCCTCGCCATGGCGTCCGTACCATCGTTCGATCCGAACGTATTTATCCCATCAATCAAGCCGGATGATTGGGTCGCTATGAACAAGGACGAGACGGTTCCGATGCTCAATCGCTCCATCAATGCTTACGTTCCCGGATCGACCTACAAGATTGTCACCGCCCTCGCCGTCGAGCGGGCGGGTCTCGCAAATCGCAACTTCACTTGCACCGGTGGCACGAGTTACGGGTCATATTTTCAGCGGTGCTGGATACACGGAAAAGGTTCCCATGGTTCCCTCGGAATTGAGGCTGGCATCAAACATTCTTGTAACTCCTATTTTGCGCAGGCCGCAAATGCTGCCGGTATAAAGCAGATCGAGGAGCTGGGTCATCTTATCGGCTTGGGGCAGCTCACGGGTATCCCTCTTTCCGGCGAACAACCCGGGATTCTTGATGGCCCGACCCGTCTGCTTGAAATCAACCCAAACGACCGTTGGCGTCCCAGCCTCACGGCCAACGTTGCGATAGGACAAGGTGCCGTGCTCGCCACGCCGCTGCAAATGGCTTTGCTTACAGCCACTGTGGCCAATGGCGGCACATGCTATTACCCGCGAATCATTGATCGGGTCGTGAGCCAGGATGGTAAGATCGTCGAACAGGAGCCCGCCAAAGTACGAGCAAACCTCATCACAGACGCGGGCATGACCGCCGAACAGATTGAGCAAGTGCGACACGGAATGTGGCGCGTCGTGAACGAAAATGGAGGCACTGCGCGGAAGGCCCGCCTGGCCGGGATTGAAGTTTCCGGCAAGACAGGCACGGCGCAAAACCGGAGGGTGAACTCTGATGGACGAGCTGTGGACGACAATAATGTGCTGTTCATCGCATTCGCTCCCTACGAAAAACCGAAATACGCGGTATGCGTGCTCGTTCAAGGCGGAAAATCGGGTGGCGGTGTTGCCGCACCTCTCGCGGCAAAAATTCTCGAAGAAGCGTTCGCTCTGGAAACTGGTGAAATGAGCGTTCAACTTGCGAGGCTCGATCCAGCGCCCGGAAATTTCAAATTCGTTGAGTCCATCGACTTTGATCGGGAAATCCCGAGTGCGGTGTCGGCTTCTGATGGTGAGACCGTCGATACCGTGGCTCCAGGAACTTCCCGCGTGAGTGATGTAACGGTCGCGGCCGTGCCGAGTATTCGCGAAGAACCCGATGCCGAGGGCCGGGTCAAGCGAAAGGCTGGCAACGAACGCAAGGGCCTGATGAACTTTTTCAACTTTGGCGGCGGGAACAAACCTGCACAGGGATCCGGAAATTCTGCAAATCCCCAGAAGAGGACACCCTTCCGCCGGTAACATGCACACCCCCTTCACACCAACCGGCCGCGTTCCCAGGGAACGCACCAAATTTTTTCATGATAGAGACTTTCAAACGCATTTTGGGTTTGGGCCGCAAGCCCACGGGTACGAAACTGATCGTGAGCTGCGAGAAGCTCGAGCGGCGGGTCGCCCTGCTCGAGAATAACCGCCTCGAAGAATACACGATCGAACGCGAGACCGACCGCAACATCGTCGGTGGCATCTACAAGGGCCGCGTCCGCAACATCGAGCACGCGCTCAAGGCGATGTTCGTGGACATCGGGTTCGAAAAAAATGCGTTCCTGCATTTCTGGGACGCCATTCCGGCGGCACTCGACAGCGGCGTCGAGGCAGTCACCCGCGACGGTGCACCCGCCGGTGGTGGCAAGGGTGGCAAAAAGAAGGAAAAGATCACCGCGAAGGACATCCCGAACATTTATCCCGTCGGTTCCGACGTGATCGTGCAGGTGAGCAAGGGCCCGATCAGCAACAAGGGTCCCCGCATCACGACGAACATCAGCCTGCCCGGTCGTTACCTCGTGCTCATGCCGTTCAACGACCAGTGCGGCATCTCGCGCAAAATCGATGACCCGAAAGAGCGGGACCGGCTGCGCACGATTCTGCGCGAACTCGATCTGCCCGACGGCATGGGCGTCATCATGCGCACCGCCGGCATGGGCCAGCGGGCGCGTTATTTTGTTCGCGACCTCAGCCTCCTGCTCGATCAGTGGGACGAAATCGAGGCGGGCATGAACGAAAAAAAATCGCCGGCGGAGTTGTTCCGCGAGCCCGATCTCGTGGATCGTTCGGTGCGGGATTTTCTCACCGATGAGGTGGACGAAGTGCTCGTGGACGATCTGAAAAGTTTCGAGCGCATGCAGGAATTGGTCGGGCAAATTTCCGCCCGGGCGAAAAAGCGGGTGCACCATTACGGTGGCGCGCAGCCGATTTTCGATTTCTTCGGCGTCCAGCCCCAGATCGACGCGGCGTTTCACCGTCAGGTCTGGTTGCCGTGCGGCGGGTACATCGTGATCGACGAAACCGAGGCCATGATCGCGATCGACGTAAATACCGGCCGCAACAAGGGCGCGAAGGACATGGATAAAACCATCCTCACGACCAATCTCGAAGCGGCTGATGAGATCACGCGTCAGCTCCGCCTGCGCAACATCGGCGGGCTGATCGTGGGCGACTTCATTGACATGAAGAGCCGCAAGGACCAGCAGGCGGTTTACCAGCGCGTGAAGGATCGCCTCAAACGCGACAAGGCCCGCACCCACGTCCTGCCGATCTCCCAACTTGGGCTCATGGAAATGACCCGGCAGCGGGCGCAGGAGAGTCTCGCGAGTACGCAATTCATTACCTGCCCGCACTGCAACGGCCGTGGTTTGATCAAGAGCCCGATGACGATGAGCGTCGAGATGCAGCGGTCATTGCATTCGGTCATGCGGAAACATCAGGACAGCGTCCACGAGATCAAAATCATCGTGCCGCCGGCACTGCTCCAGCGGTTGCGCGAAGAGGACGAGGATTTGCTGATCGACATCGAGCGTCGTTACGCCGGGCGGCTTTCGTTTCGGTCCGACCCGACGTTCCATCCCGAGCATTTTGTGATCACGAACGGGGTGTCCGGCGAAGAGCTCAAGGGTTGACGCGGCCGCCCGCCGGGACCGCGGTCACCTCGCGGGCAGGCCAGTCACGGCCGTCCCGGCCATCACGCCATTTTTGGTGAACCAGCCTTGCGGGACTTCCAGCGCGTAGGCGACAGTGTCGAACGTGCTGTTGGTCGTACGTTCGTCAAGGGGCTGCATGTCGTGAATTTCGAGGATCACACCCGACGGATCGATGTAGGCAATCGAGAGCGGGATTTTTGTGTTCCGCATCCAAAACGACGCTCGCGTCGGCCGTTCGAATACGAACAGCATGCCTTCGTTCTCTCCCATCGTTTCGCGAAACATCATGCCCATCGATCGCGTCGCGTCGGTGTCGGCAATCTCCGCGGTGACCTTCGCCTTGCCGATGCCAAGAACCGTGACCGGCAACTTCGGCTGCGCCACTCCGGTACCACTGTCCGCAAGCGCGGGCAGGACGAGGGCAAGCAGAATCAACGGGAAAAATCGGGTGCGCATGGCAGGAATTTATATCGAATCAGTTGACAGCGGCGAACCCGATTTTGCACCGTCACGCGGTCGCCAGAATCGCCGGAAAAAATCCCGGCAGCGGCTTTCCAAAAAGTGTTTGATATAAGTTTTTTTAATAATAGCCTCCCGATGCTGGCGATGCCGAGGTGTCTCGAGCCCGCGCTTTAACCGAACGACATGGCGAATTTTTTCCCGAAGTGGCTGAACTGGCTTCCGCTGAAGCTTTTTATCTGTGTGGGAGCCATCGTGACGTTCCTGGTGGCTGGCATCTGGTATTATTTCACGCCGAAATACACGCGGGTCGGTTACCAGCCGAACCAGCCGGTGCCTTTTTCGCACGTGATTCACGTTGAGCAGCTCGGCATGGACTGCCGGTATTGCCACAGTTTTGTCGAGGTGGCATCGCACTCGAATGTGCCGACGACGCAGACGTGCGTGACCTGCCACGGCGAGGGCAAGGTCCAGTACGACAATCCCAAATTGACGGCGGTTCAGGAGAGTTGGAAAACCGGCCAGCCGATCGAGTGGAATCGCATCCACCAGGTGCCGGACTACGCGTATTTTAATCACGCGGTTCACGTGAATCGCGGGGTGAGCTGTTACAGCTGCCACGGCGACGTGAGTGCGATGGAAGTCGTTTACCAGCACGAACCTCAGAGCATGGCGTGGTGTCTGGATTGCCACCGGGCTCCGGAAAATCACCTGCGTCCGCCGGAGGAAATTTTCAACATGAAGTGGAAGCCGGTCGCCGGGGAAACCCAGCGTGAAATCGGCCTGAAATTCAAAGAAGAATGGGCCGTAAATCCTCCGGTCACCTGCGGAGGCTGCCACCGATGAAACGTGTTTTGAATCATCCTCCGCGGGAGGAGCGCCCGAACATGTGGCGCAGTCTGGGCGAGCTCGAAAATCGCCCCGAATTCACCGAAATGCTCCAGCGCGAGTTTCCGCGCGGGGCAGACGTTTACGACGACAGCGGGTTGTCGAAGCGGGATTTCCTCAAATTGATGGGCGCGTCGATGGCGCTGGCCGGCGTCGGTCTCACGGGCTGCCGCCGTCCGCCGTCATTCCTGGTGCCGTTCCGCGACGGGGTCGAGTGGACCATCCCGGGAAAATTTTTGTATTATTCGACGGCGATGCCGACGCGGCTCGGGGCAATTCCGTTGATCGCAACGACGGTTGACGGCCGCCCGACGAAGCTCGAGGGCAATCCGTTGCACCCGTTCAGCAATGGCGGGACGGATTCGTTTACCCAGGCGAGCGTGCTCGACCTTTACGATCCGAATCGCGCCAAGGACCTGATGGTCGGCGAGGAATACGCAACGACCGCGGATTTCGACGCCATGCTCGGACAGGTCCGGGAGGCCGCGACGGCAAGTGGCGGAGCCGGCCTCGCGATCCTCGCGGACGTGGCAAATTCACCCACGCGGGATCGTCTGCGCGACCTGCTCGTCGAACAATTTCCGAACCTGATCTGGGCCGAATACGAGCCGCTCGGTGCCGCCGAGACCGTTGCGGCGACGACCGCCGCGTTTGGTGCGGGCGTGCGCGCTGTGCCGGATTTCGAACAGGCGGATATCGTCGTCGCGCTGGACAGTGATTTCTTAAACGTGAGCGAAACCGGGCCCGGCTACGCGGCAGGGTTTTACGCGCGCCGCCGACCCGACGTCGAAGGCAACCGCATGAACCGGTTGTACGTCGTGGAGAATCATTATTCCTCCACCGGCGGCCTCGCAGATCACCGTCTGCGGGCAAAGGCCAGTGACATCGGAGCATTCGCAGCGGCCCTTGCGACGAAGATTGCCGAAAAAACCGGCAGTTCGGCGCTGACGGGCTTGGTGGCCAGCATACCAAAATCAGCCACGACGTTCGACGATGCGTGGGTGACCGCGTGCGCGGACGATCTCGTGGCGGCGCGCGGCCGCAGTCTGGTGCTGGTTGGATCCCTCCAGCCGTGGCCCGTGCAAGTGCTGGGGCTGGCCATCAACGAAGCGCTCGGCAATCTCGGCACAACGCTCACTGGTGTTCAGACCGGGACCACGCCGCCGCCCGCATCCATCGTGGATCTTGTCGCGGCTATGCAGGCCGGCGCGGTGCAGACGCTTTTTGTTGTCGGCGGCAATCCCGCATACGACGCACCGTCGGATCTCGGATTTGCGCAAGCGATGGCCAGCGTCCCGGAAACGGTCCGTGTCTCGTTGTTTACGGACGAGACCGCAAAGGCTTCGAAATGGAAGGTGCCAGCTGCCCATTATCTCGAAACGTGGGGCGACGTTCGCAGTTTCGACGGAACGATCTCGGCGATTCAGCCGATGATTTTGCCGCTGTGGAATGGCGTCTCGCAATTGGAAATCCTCGCGCAGCTTGCGGGGGAACCCAAGCCCGAGGGGCCGGAACTGGTTCGCGCCACCTTCCAGGAACTGGTGGCGACCAGCGGGGAAGCACTCGAAACCGCTTGGAACGCCTTTTTGCGCCAGGGGTATCAGCCGGCCACCGCGTATCCCGCCGCCGCGTTGAACTTCAATGCCGGATCCGTGAAGTCGGCCCTCGCGCAGGTGACCGCCCCCGAGCCGGGCACTGAGCTTGTTTTTCTGCAAAGTTCCAGCGTCGATGACGGCCGTTACGCCAACAATTCGTGGCTCCAGGAAACGCCCGATTTCGAGACGAAGTTGGTTTGGGATAACGCCGCACTGATCAGTCCGGCCGAGTCGCGCAAACTTGAAGTCCGCGACGGTGACATGCTCGAGATTTCGGTGGGCGGAGCGACGCTGCAAGCTGCTGCGTTGATCGCGCCGGGTCACGCTGATGATTCGATTTCGATCGCACTCGGTTACGGGCGCAAGGACGTTTCGGCGTTGATGCAGGGCGTCGGATTCGATGCCTATCCGTTGCGGACCACGACCGGATGGCGATTCCGCACGGGCGTCAGCGTCAAAGCTGCTGGAGGTCCGCGGTACAAGCTGGCCCGGCCCCAGGAGACGTGGGCCATGGAAGGCCGCGATCTTTTCCGCGAGGGCACGCTCGAACATTTCGAAGAAGATCCGACCTTCGCGGCCAACATCGGGATGGACAGCCATATCCCGCCTGAACGCTCGATTTACGACAACCCGCTTTTCCAGCCCGAGCAGATCTCGAAAGAACAGTGGGCGATGACCGTGGACCTGAACGTCTGCAGCGGTTGCAACGCGTGCGTTGTGGCCTGTCAGGCGGAAAACAACGTCCCCGTCGTCGGCAAGGATCAAGTCATCAAAGGCCGCGACATGGCATGGATCCGGATCGACCGGTATTTTGCGTCGGTGGCCGGGGACGAAAGCGTGCAGACCGTCGAGGCAATGGCGGAAGACCCGGAAATGGTCGCCCAGCCGATCACCTGCCAGCACTGCGAAAACGCTCCCTGTGAAACCGTCTGCCCGGTCAATGCCACCGTGCACAGCGAAGATGGCCTGAATTTGATGGCCTACAACCGGTGCATCGGCACCCGGTATTGCGCCAACAACTGCCCGTGGAAGGTGCGGCGTTTTAATTATTTCGACTACAACGAACGCCCGATCGACCAGCTCTACCTCGGCCCGCTCGCCAAAAAGGGCATGGCTGACAGCCTGAAGATGGTCAAAAATCCGAACGTCACGGTTCGCATGCGCGGCGTGATGGAAAAATGCACCTTTTGCATCCAGCGCATCGAAGAGGCGAAAATTGCGCGGCTCGTCAAAGCCGGTCCGACCAACAAGGATCTCACGCCGATCGCACCCATCAAGACCGCCTGCCAGCAGGCCTGTCCGGCTGAGGCGATTGTGTTCGGTGACGAAAATAACACCGCGCAACGGGTTGGCACTCTGCGCAAGGATCCGCGTGGGTTCACCATGCTGAAATATCTCAACGCCCGCCCGCGCATCACGTATCTGGCCCGGATCAAAAATCCGAACATGGCCATGCCCGGTGCCGCCTTCGTTGGCAACATCAACACCCCGCATCACGGACACCACGGCGCGGATCACGGAGATGCCGGCCACGGAAGCGCCGAAGGGGCTCACCACTAAGCGGACCGACTCATGACCGCCACGGAAACTTCGGAATACCAGGAGCAGATCACCCGCAAGCCGCTGGTCCTCAACCAGCGGACCATGGGCTGGATCAGCAATTACATCAGCTCGATCATCGAGGACAAAACGCCGGTCTGGTGGTACATCGCCATGGCCGTCACGGTCCCGTTGATGCTGATGTGTTTCGGCTGCCTGGCCTACCTGATCTCCACGGGTGTGGGCGTTTGGGGCAACAACCATCCGGTTGCCTGGGCGTGGGACATCACGAATTTTGTGTTCTGGATCGGCATCGGTCACGCGGGCACGCTGATTTCGGCGATTCTGTTCCTGACCCGTCAGAAATGGCGCACGTCGATTAACCGGGCCGCCGAAGCGATGACGCTTTTTGCGGTCGTGTGCGCCGGCATTTACCCGGCGTTGCACGTCGGCCGCGTTTGGATGGCTTGGTTCCTCGCGCCGGTTCCAAATTCCAACGCGATCTGGCAAAATTTCCGCAGTCCGTTGCTTTGGGACGTTTTTGCGGTCTCGACCTATTTCACCGTCTCCGTGCTTTTTTGGTACACGGGCCTGATTCCCGATCTCGCGACCATCCGCGACCGCTGCACGACAAAGATCAAAAAATTCTGTTACGGCATTCTCGCGCTTGGCTGGCGCGGTGGAAACCGTCAGTGGCGGCACTACGAGATGGCGTACCTCGTGCTCGCCGGCATCTCGACCCCGCTCGTGCTTTCCGTGCACTCGGTCGTGTCGTTCGACTTCGCCACGTCCGTCGTGCCGGGCTGGCATACAACCATCTTCCCGCCGTATTTCGTGGCGGGCGCCATCTTCGGTGGTTTCGCCATGGTGCTCACGCTCATGATTCCCGCCGCGGCGATCTGGCCTTCGCTGAAGGATCTGATCACGCCGGGTCACGTCGACAAGATGTGCAAAATCATCCTGCTGACTGGTTCCATCGTCGGCTACGCGTATTTGATGGAGCTCTTTATCGCCTGGTATGGAGCCAATCCTTACGAGCGGGCGGCGTTCTGGTTCCGTGCGACCGCTCCGGGCTTCGCAGAGTTCTACTGGCCGATGATGTTCTGCAACGTGATCGCGCCGCAGCTCTTCTGGTTCAAGTGGTTCCGGCATAACTGGATTGCGGTCTGGATCGTCTGCCAATTCCCGAATGCGGGAATGTGGTTCGAGCGATTTGTCATCATCGGCACGACCCTCCAGCGCGACTTCCTGCCGAGTGCCTGGCAGATTTTTTACCCAACCTGGGTCGATATCTGCACCTTCATTGGCACGTTTGGTTTGTTCCTCACGCTCTTTCTCCTGTTCATCCGGTTTCTGCCGATGATTTGTATGTTTGAAGTCAAAGCCGTGTTGCCGGAGGCGGATCCGCACTACGGCGAAGACCATCACGACGACCATAACGCCAAACCCGAGCTGCCCACCGGGGCATCCTCTTCCCGCTGATGGAAACCACCGCCATTCACGTCGCTGGAAATCCCGAAGCGCCGATTTTCGCCATCGGTGCGGAATTCGAAAGCGCCCGCGATCTGTACCACGCCGCGGAAAAAGTTCGCGATCTCGGTTACAAACGCTGGGACGTCTATTCACCCTTCCCGATCCACGGCATGGACGATGCCATGGGGCTGAAACGCTCGTTCCTCGCCCGCATCGTGTTTGTCGGCGGCCTCATGGGATTTCTCACCGCCGTGGCACTGACGTTTATCCCGTCGTCCTTCATTTACCCCCTCGTCGTGGCCGGGAAACCCATCGACATCAACACGGCCCCCGCCTTTTTCCCGATCATGTTCGAGCTGACGATCCTGCTGTCGGCCTTCACGGCGGTCTTTGGCATGCTCATCCTCAACGGCCTGCCGCGGTGGAATCATCCGCTCTTCAACTGGGATCGCTTCAAAAAGGTGACCGAAGACAAATTTTACGTCGCCATCGAATCCCGCGACCCGCAGTTCTCCGAGCGCACCACCCGCGACCTGCTCCTTTCCCTCGGTGGCAAAGAAATTACCGTCGTCCACGAGGACTGATTTGTGAGAGCGGCTCCGCTCTCTCGGATGCCCGCCGAAGATTGATCGGGCACAGCAAGAAAGCTCCCGGCTCGCCGGCTTGACGCTTTTTTCGTGCAAGTCGCGAGCAGTTGGCCGAATTCCTGCTCTACCAACCCTAGCACGCAACGTTACGAAAATGTGATGTTGTTGATGCGGATTTGCGATTGCGTCGTCTCGTCCCGGCTCGCACCTTGCCACCGCGCCCAGGCTCGCAAGTACCACATCCGCAACTGGGAGAAACAAAGAGTTACATCGTGAAAAAAATGAAGAGCATGAAGTCGGTGGTCAAAATGAAGATGATCGGTTTATTCACCGTCGCCGTTGGAGCGATGTCTCCGACCGCTTTTGCGGTCACTCCGGTTGCCTACGACGGCTCGCCGATCACCGAAGACTTCGACGCCCTGCCCAGCAGCGGTACCCCTCCGGCATTTGTCGGCATTGGGCCCTTCGACGTGCCCGAGTTGGACGGCTGGAGTTTCCTCAAATTTGCCGGAAGCGGGACGAACGCGCTTTTTTCGATCAGTAACGGAACCAGCAACAGCGGCAGTCTATACAGTTATGGAGTGGCGGAATCATCTGATCGAGCGCTTGGAGCGCTGGGCAGCGGCTCTGGCTCCTATCAGTTTGGCCTCACGCTTCTGAACAGCACGGTGGATACAGTCACATCCTTCACGCTGTCCTACACCGGCGAACAGTACCGCTACGGGGGATCGCCGAACCAAAGCCCGTTGAATTTTTCCTACGCCTTCAACGCGGCCGACATCGGGACGGGAAATTATCTCGCGGTGCCCGAGCTGAGCTTCTCGCCAATTATCACCACGGGCGGCTCAGCCTCCTCGTTCAATGGAAATCTTCCAGCGAACCAGACCGCGATCAATTTCACGGTCTCGGGTATTCTCTGGGATCCGGGCACGACACTCACGCTGCGTTGGGAAGATATCAATGATGCCGGAAACGATTCGGGTCTCGCCGTCGATGACCTGACGTTCAGCGCTCTCGCGACCCCGTTGACCACGCTGGTCTGGGATCTCACGGGAGGAACCTGGAACACAACGAACACCAACTGGGAAGGCGGGGCCACCTACGCTGACGGCAACATTGTTCGATTCACCGATGAACACGTAGGTGAGGTTGTGATCGATGACGGTGGCGTCGAACCCGCCCGGGTATTGGTCGAGAATACAACAGGGACTTACGCATTCACGGGTGGTGAACTTTCAGGATCGGGTTCGTTGGTGAAAAACGGAGCCGGGACGTTGAGCCTCACTTCGCAGACGAGCCTGAGCTCGGGCATCACGATCAACGGTGGCCGGGTCGTAACCACAGCGGATAGCGTGCTCGGCGACGACATGTCGATTGCGATCAACGAGGGAGGCGTGCTGGATCTCGGAGCGAACTCGGACCAGGTCGGCAATCTGATCCTCAGGGGTGGCACGGCAACCACTGACGGATTGACTGGTGTGCTTGCCCTCGGACCCAACGTGGCGGTGCAGGCCAGCGCGACGACTTCTGTTCTCAGCGGAACACTGGCGACCAACGGAATTCAGACCTTGTTCACGGTGGCGAACGGTGCTGCGGCGGATGATTTGCTGATCAGCGCGCCGATCATTGGCGCGGATCGGCTCACTTTTAACGGAAGCGGTAGAACGGTATTTACCGGTGACAATTCATTGTTCGGCGGCGGCGTTTCGTTGAATTCGGGAACGCTCAGGATCGAGAGCGCCACCGGACTTGGTACCGGGGCGTTCTTTTTTAATGGGGGCGTGCTCGAAACGGGTGTCGAACTCATCGGTGACAACGCAATCACGCACCTCGTGAGCCAGGGCGGCGACGTTTTTGTCTACACGTCCGGCGGCCTGGAGTTCACGAACTTCTCGTCGTCATTCGGCAATGCTAACAAACTTCTGACCGTGATTGGAGATCTCACGATCTCCTCCGTCATTGCTGACGGGAGCACCACCCCCGGAGTGATCAACCTGGCAGGTTTGGTCACCACCAGTCTCACCCTCACAAGGGATAACACTTACCGAGGCGGAACGACGGTGCAGGCTGGCACTCTCAAACTGACCGGGGAGGGTGCGATTTCCTCCTCGTCATTCATTCGGGTCGATGCCGGCGCAACGTTCGATCTCTCCGAAGTCGCGGGTCAATACACGATCACGCGAACGGTCGACGGAATGGGCGTCGTACGCACTCAGGTGTTGCGGGGTGGCGGAACCATCATCGCACCCGAGGAAGGTCTTCAGATCGACGGCGAATTGAGCCCCGGGGGAACTGGCGCGGCGTTTTTGACGCAAGCATTGACGATTCAAGGCGGCCCGGTTTCGTTGGATGCCGAAGGCTTGATGCGATTTGAATTGGGAGGAATCGAGGCCGGTCTTTACGACCAGCTACTCTTGACGGCCGGTGCGAACATCGCGTTGGACGGGACGTTCGTACTGACGCTGGTTGGCGGATTTGTTCCCCTCGCGACGGACGTATTCACGATCATCAATTCGGCGGGCGGAGTGACCGGTGAGTTCGCCAACGTCGGATTCGGGGAGCGTGTGTCTTTCGCGGAAGGTTCGCTGCTCGTTTCGCTCGATGGAAATAGCGTGATCCTTTCGGAATTCGTTGCGATTCCCGAACCATCCATCATCGCCCTGCTTGGCCTCGGAGCTGCGGTCTTGATCGTCCGTGTTGCCCGCCAGAAACGCGAGTCGCTGGTTCCCCGGATTTGAGGCAACGCCCGGTTGGGGGCGCTCGGATAAGTCGGATCGTTTGAGCCAGCGGAAATTTCGAGGCGTTCGCAGTGACGAACGTCCGCGAAATTACTTGTTCACCCACGTGGAGAAATCCTCGATCCCGGAAGCATAGCGCAGACACGCGGTGTCGAATCAGGGTTTCACAAGACCTCTGTGAGCCATGTAGCAAAAAATCTGTGAGCGCCGCCGTCGGCTACGGCGGGGACTCCGTTCAGGAGCCGAAGCGCAGCGCAGACGGATTCGTCTAATCAGAAACTACGAGATATCTGCGAGCCGGAAGCCTGGCGGAAACAGACGAAGTAAAAGTCCGCGGAATCTGAGGATTAACTTCGGTCTCGTGATTTCGTGAGTTCGTATCAATCGACGACCGCATTGGGAACGGTGCCTGGTACTGAACGCCCGTAAATGTCCTGAACGATCACAAAACTCAGGCTGTCGTAGATGGGAAGATCGACTTCCGTCGTAATGATTTGCTCCCGGTCGTTGACGGTTTGGATGGTCTGGATGTTCAGAAGTTTTGCGGGCAAGGGGGAGATCCGCTCCACGGCTCCGTAATGCAGGGTGCGCTCAAAGGCGGGTTCCTCCGAGCGAACCCGAACGGTCGTCGCAGGCACAAAATTGTAAAAAACGATCTCCTTTGGCGGAGGTGGAGGGGGTTGGGCGCCCTCGCGCTCCGGAGCCTGGCGGGCCGATTTGGTGTCGTCCGCAAGGGTGAACACAATCCGACCGTCTTTTGGGTAGGCGATCAACGTCACGAACGAACCGGCTTTGAGAGTGACGTCGGCGGACGCGATTTCCTCGGGGTCTCCGTCCCGGTCGCGAACCATTCGAAAGGTGTATCGGCCTGGTGGGATTTCGGTGTAGCTGCGAAGCTGGAACGGGGTAGCCCGGTTGACAAGGACCTGAGGAGATCCGCTTCCTTGAGAATATTCGATCCGGAGGCGGTCCTTGAGATCCGGCGCTTCACCGACCATTGCGGTTGGCTCATCGGCTGGCAGCATGATCCAGGTGCGGACGTAGGCTTCCGTACGCGGTTTGGGCGGATGGGGGACCGGAGTGGCTTGAGCTGACGCGGATCCTTCCTGCGGAGCGCGATCGGCCGCTGGGCTCTCTTGTTGGCCGGAAAGCGGTGTGGTCGCGCCAAGGGAAGCGGCCATGACAGCACGCAGAAGAATTTTCATTAGATGGAATCTGTCGAAAGGATTTCGATGTCGAACCGATCAGGCTGGCGAAAACGCTGACCCGCTTCGATCCCTCCTTCACTCGAGGGAATAAAGGTGTCGTCGGCGGGCAGCGGAGGATCAAAGACCGGTCGCAGAGCAAAGGTAACTTTCAAACGTTGGATGGAGAGAATCCGTACGCCCGTTCGAGTGGTTGCGAGGGCCTGTCCAACGCAATAGGCGGAAAAGACGTTGCCCTTGGTGGTGATGAGTTCAATCGTTCGTCGCACCAGTTCCTCGCGGCCGCGGTCGATGACGTTTGGCTCGGGGATGTCGAATTCCGAAAATTCACCCCGTTCGAGGAACGGCTCGTCGAGGCTCGGATCGGCTGTCGTGGCGGAAGGGAAACGATCACGAAGGGCGGTCACGACCGCATCAATGTCGGCCTCGGTGGACGCAATCTGCGGCGGTGAATCGGGAACCGGTCCGAACTCGAAGCCAAAGACGGCAGCGCGAAACGCCGCACCCTGGTCGCGGGCAATGGAGTTGACGTTGATCAGGCCCGGGACTTCAAGAGCGTCCGTTGTGGAGAAAACATCGGTTAAACGCCAGGCCGCGCGGTTGCGGGAAATGCTGTTCGGCTGGCCATCCCAAAGCCCGAATTGGGCAACCTTATTTCTGATGTTGTATTCCTCCGGCTGGCCGATCCGCAAGGTGCGACCGCCGCCGCGGGAGAGCCAGATTCCCCCGTTTTGCGCGGTGGCTGGATATCGGCTCGGATCGTAAATGTGCCCGAGCTCACCGATGGATTTGAGCGGTGCGTTGGCAATGACGGCGGGGGCGTGGGCCTGATCTGCATTGGTCGCGGACCCTGTGTCCGGCCAGTTTTGGGGAAGGACGTATCCACCTTCGGATCCAAAATTGAAGACCCCAAATGTGCTGCCGCCTGGCACCGCATTATTGTTCAGGTCACTATTCAGAAAACGAGTGGAGTCGGGTGGCGTTGCTTTGTAGCGCTTGATCTGCAGTTGCTCGTTCAAGCTGCGAGGATCGCCGGATAGTGAGCCGGTAGTGTTTAATCTGTTTCCTTCCAAGGACCCGCCTCGGAAGAAATAATTATCGGTATCAAACTCCCGACCTGTGTCGGTATGGATGGCTAAAGATTGTGGGATGGACAGCGCGGTGAAGCTCTCGATAAGCCCGGTATCATTACCCAAAAGCATGTGGGTATCGTAGTCGGTGGTGGGGCTTCCCGCGCGGAAAGCTGAAGATCCCAGCAAGGCAGAGATTTGAAATTTGGAGCCCCGAGGATGCGTCGTTTTCCCCTCGTAGACGCGGCGGTTCGCGATGGCTCCAAGTGCTGCAGCATTCGGTCGATAAAAGGTCGAAATGTCCACGCCGTTGCGCTCAACGAGTTTGCGGGCCGGGTCGCTGTCGGTCGTGAGCACTGTCACATCTCCGGCCGGAAAGCGCGTGAGAGCGTTGCCGTTGCCGTCAACGAAGCTCCGAAGAGGAATTTCAACGGGTCGCCCCTGTCCAATCTGAGGTTCGCCGTTTCCCGTATTCCAAGCGAACTGGTTCGAGATCAGCAAAAAGGGATTTTCGCCAAGATCCTCGATCAGAATATCCTCGTTCGAGCTGTTGTAGAATTCGAAATAATGATCGAGTTCGAAAACGTAATCGGCCGAGTCTCCTTGGTCTGTAAAGGACAACAATTTTATCCGAAGCGCATACTCCTGCAATCCCGGGACAGCTTCCTTGCCGATCGCCGCCACGTCATTGTCGCCGGTGGCATTGTTGGGCACGCTATGCCCGATGGGGCTGAGAGCGTTCGGACGGCCAATGGCGCGGACCGGATAATCCGAACTATTTTCGACGATTGTCGGCTGGGAATCGGTATCGATGTAGTCCCGGATATTGGCCGCGATTTTTTGGAGATAGATTTCCGCGTGTTGCGCAGTGACGCCTGAAGCGTTAAGTCGGCCGGCGGCTCCGAATCCCGTCTGATAAAATCGCTGACCGAAATCGGGAAGAGCCCGGTCGTTGGTGATCGCGCTCAGAATGCGGTCGAGCTGGGTGCGAATTTCGGATGCTTCCGTCGTGTCCGAGACGACGTCGTTGAGATTGAGCCGGCGCGCCCCACTCCGGGACAAATTGGTGCTGCTGGACGTGCTGGTAATCAAAAACCGGACATTGTCGTAATCGTCGTCGGCGGCACCTGTGGCGTAATTGATCTGACTCGGTTTGAGAAATTTCTGATCGAGCAGAGTGTCGCGCAACGCAACCATCGCGGCGGCTTCGGCCGCAGTCGGACCTGCTGCAGCCACAGCCGCGAGGGAAATCTCTCCGGGTTCGCTGCCGGGGGTAGTCCCGCCTCGGGGGTCAGCTCCGGCGATATTCACGTTGACGCGGAAACTTTCGTCCTCGATCCAGAAGGCGTAGCGGGCAACCGGTCCATTAAACGCGCGTCCCGTGGCGGAGTCGATCGCATCGTTCCGTGGCGCATCCGGGTTCTCCAGCAGATCGATCCACTTCGCCCGCAGAGCAACATCCTCGCGATCCGGCGGGGTGCCGATCCAATCGCCCGCATTCAAATCAACGGAATTTTCTCCGTTGAGGCCGTCAGGAAAAACGTTGTCCTGCGAAAGTTCAGTCTGAACTTTCGCCACCGCCCCCGAGATAAGCGGCAGACCCCGCTGGACGGCGGTATTCTGCGGCGGGAAACTGCCAAGCGATTCGTCGTCGGCATTGGTTCGGAAATAAAAAATTGTGCCTTCGGTGTCCGGGTAACGAGCCCAGGCCGTGACCGAGTCCGGGTATTTTGCGAACAGCCCCTGGAGCATCAGCATCGCTTCGTTGGCGCCGGCTTGGGCGGCGAGGTCGGCGCGGTAGCGGTTGAGGTAACTCCGGGATGTCTGGCGCTCGACCGTCATGCTTTGCAGGAAGGCGGTGACGATGATCGTGAGGACGACGATCACGAGCAGGGTCGTGATGAGCGCGGAGCCGGCCGTGCGGCGTTGAGGAAAAATGGTCCGAATCATGGGGTGGATCCGGGGGTTGGGGACGGGGTCGGCGTCGGGGTGGGAGACGGCGGCAGGTTGACGCGGGTCGAAAACGTGCGTGCCGTCTGCTGGAAAATGGGCGAACTCGTGTTGGTCCAATCGGCGCGGGATCGGAACCGGGTGGCGGCGTCTTTGTTGACGGCGGTAACGGTAATTTCCAGGATGTCGGGCGCAGGAGTCAGGTCCGAGGCGTTGAATTCGCTGACATCTCCGGTCTCGCGATCGAGGGTGAAGGCATCGACTTTGAAGGCGGTGACGTGGCGCGCGAGAATCTCTTCACCGCTCCCGGGTGACGACGTCATGTTTTCGAAAAACTGATTTTTGCGGATGGCATCGAACGTCGGGTCGCTGCTGCGAAAATAGCGGTAGAGATTGTAGGTGGGCTGGGAGGCGCTGGCGGTGGTTTTGTCGTACGCGAGAAAATAGCCGACCTGACAGAGGTCGCTTTTGCCGGCTTCGGGGTCCTGCGCATCCTTCGCCTGGGCGCTCAGGAAAAACAGGCTGTTGGCGACGCTTTTTGGTGCGGTGGTCCCGGGCAGGCCGCTGGGCAGATCGATGACGAAAAAATTGGTGTTCGTGGATGGGAGGAATCCGCCCAGATCGTCGGCGATGACGTTGAGGGCGGCGCGGGCTTCGCGGTAACTGTCCACGCGGCTTTCGCTGTCGCGCCAGAGCCGGGTGGCGGCATCGACCATGCCAAGGAGGAGGACGACGAGCAGGGAAAGAATCGTCATCGAGACGAGCAGCTCGAGGAGCGAAAACGCGCGGGCGATTTGTCGCCGG
>JBGTDR010000080.1:0-24498 GCA_041748215.1 Chthoniobacterales bacterium | reverse complement strand
GCTCGCCGAAGTTACGTTTTGTTTTTTCGATTAAGCGGTGATCACCCGATGAGGATCCGATTCCGAGCCGACGACCGTGCCTGGTAAGGCGTCGGGGTTGGCGCGGGTGGCTCCACACGATTGGCGATCCGGGAAACGATGCGGGCGGTGCGGCGGGCCTGCTGCGGCGTGAGCTGACGGCTGCTGTTTACCAGACGGATGACGATGGCCTCCAACCGCGCGGTTTTCCGAACGGCCAGAACGACCGGGAAGCGCAGCACCGCAACCTTGAAATATCGTTGCGCTCGCGGAGCGTCGAGTTTCACGAGGCGGCGAGTGAACCCAATCACCTTCGCCGGGCCGGCACCACCGCGAGGCAGATTTTTCAGCTTCGTGAAGAAGCGGGCAATCTGACGCTGGTTGCGCTCGTCCGGGGACGTTTGCGCCTGAGCGTTGGACGGAAGGACTCCGACGGTGAGGACCGTCACGACGAGTGAGATACCAATTGACCTGATCATTCGCCGCAATTGATATGCACTTGCAATAGATGGCAATCCTTTTCGACAAAAAATTGCACTAGCCAGCCAAAACGGGCTGGATTCGCGTTCAAAACCCGAGATTCCCCGGTCAGACTGGCGGACAAGATGTTTCATGTCGTCCTCGTCGAACCCGAAATTCCGCCGAATACCGGCAACATCGCGCGACTCTGTCTGGCCGCCGGAGCAAGGCTGCATCTGATCGAACCGCTGGGATTTTCGCTCGATGACCGTGCTTTGCGCCGGGCAGGCATGGATTATTGGGACGAATGCGACGTGCACGTTTGGCCCGATCTGACAACGTTGCGGGATCGGGCGGGAGACGCCGCGCGGTTTTTTTACCTCACGACCAAAACGACGCAGGCCTATTGGGACGTGTCGTTTGGAGACGGAGACTTCCTCGTTTTCGGTCGGGAAACGAAAGGTTTGCCCGCAAGGTTGCTCGCCGCGCACCCGGATGATTGTCTCACGATCCCGATGCAGCCCGGTGCCCGCAGCCTGAATCTCGCCACCTCGGCGGGAATCGTGCTTTACGAAGCCAAACGCCAGCTCGCCAAAAGGCAGGGTGGCCCGACGCCTACCGAATCCCGCTGAGGGCGCACGCTTCGTCGAAACTGGATTCCACCGTAAGCAACGTCGCGAGATAATCGTCGGCGGCCGGGAGCTCCGCGGCTCGGGCAAATTTTCCGGGCTCCTCGAGGCGGGAAAAGATCGTCCGGGCGATTTCGGATCGTTTGACCGACTTTTCTCCGTAGCCGACGGGTTTATTGCTCGACCAGAAGCTCACCCGCTCTTCGCCGTCGACGACTTCGCGACCAAGGTAGACAACGAGGTGACCGCGCTCGTTTTTGCCAACCGCGTCGCGCCAGAAGATCTTCAAAAAATCACCGGGTCGCGCTTCATCGTAATCGGTAAAATTCCGGCCAGCCCCGAGCGCGTGGAAGAGGCGAGCCGTGCCCGGACCGTTGGCGTTCCAGCGCCCCCAGATTCCATGGCCATCACGCACCGGCTTCGGAGCGAGCGCGGTCCATGCATCGGCAGGTAGGTTCAGTTTTCCCGTTCTTTGCGCGTCCGCGAGAATTTCGAGCAGTAGCAGATACGTCGCCGACGAGCAGTAGCTCGGTTTGGCATGATGGGCACTGACCTCGAGTGTCCCGTCGCGCATCTCGACCGCCGAGCGGAACTTCGCACCGGCCTCACTTGTGACCGCGTAACCACCCCCCTCGGGCATGCGGTCGATGGCCGCGAGCACCGCAGAATTCCAGTCAGCGCGCGCTGTGGTTGCGACGATGAACATCAGCAGGAGGATCGGAAGACGATTTCTCATTGTGCAGAAGCTTTGAAGAAATAGCGTCTGGCCATGACTGCAAGGCGGATCTTCCCGCGCCTCATTTTGCTGCTGGTGGTGGTCGGCGCGGGCTTTTGGCTGACTGGGTGGTGGGGTGGCTTCACCCGCACCGAGCGCACGTTGCCGCCATCGGGTGGATTGTATTTTCCCGTCGAAGTCGTCATCGACGTGCCGTATTTCGCACAAGGTGATCCGCGTTGGGGGCAAAATCGGCTGGGGCCGACCGATGCCACGCTCGCCGCGGAAGGCTGTGCGCTGGCTTCCGCCGCCATGGTGCTTGCCAGTTACGGAGCTGCGACCGATCCCGGCCAACTCAATGACTTCGTTAGCGACATCAATGGCTACACCCTCAACGGCTGGCTGTACTGGGAAGCTGCCGCCGAGGTCGCCCCTGGCCTTGCCCGGCTCGCATACGAAGACGATGCCTCCTACCGCCTGATCGACGGCAATCTGCTCGCGGGCAATCCCGTGATTGTCCGGGTGCGGTTCCCCGGGGGCATGACGCATTTTGTCGTCATCGTCGGAAAACGCGGGTTCGATTACCTCATCCGCGATCCCGGGACGAGTGGCAGTCGCGGGATGTATCCGCTCGCAGAACTCGGCCTGCCGATTGAAGCGCTGCGATTTTATCAACCGCTCGCACCACCCGGTGCAAAATCCGCCGCGACATCCGGTGATCCACCGGATCCGCTCGCTGCTTTTCTGGCGACGCCGGCCCGGAAATTCATCCTCGCGGGCGAAAAGCATTGATGTCCGCGCGCGCCTCGCACTAGCAAAGAAGCACATCGCACCATGAAAATCACCCTGCTCATCGTCCCGGCTGTATTGGTCCTCGCCCTGCTCGCCGCCTGCGAGCAGGAATCCCGTCCGCGCAATCCGGAGGATGCTCCGAACGGCGGTGGCGGCACGATCCCAGCGAGCACACCAACGCCGACGCCGATGCCCGTCGCCGAGACCACTCCGACGCCCACGCCCACGCCGTCGGAATCCGTTCCACCCACTCCGACACCTACACCCACCACGGTTCGCAACATTCCTTACGCGACGCCCGTTCCCGGAAAACCCGGATTCGTGATCAGCCCGCATTCGCCCAATTCCGGCTACGTCGACGTGCGTGGATTTGGCCCTGGCATGGAAGTGAAGGATCCCTTCTCGGGTCAGGTTTTCCTCGTTCCGTGAGAAACTCCCAGCCCGCATTTTCCGGCCTCCGCGAGCGGCGGCGTCAGGAAAAGGGTTGAAGTTCGCCCCACAAAAAGGAATCGTTCCAGTTACTCGGTTTATGAAAATCCCCGCCCTGCTCGTCCCGGCCGTCCTCGCCATTGCATTCTTCGCTGCCTGCCAGGAAGAAACCCGTCCGCGCGAGCGCCAGAATGCCGCCAACCGCGGTGGCAACCAATTTGGCTACGGGGCAACGGAAGGCACGGCAACCGACTTCATCGACTCCGCTCCCACGCCAACTCCCACCCCGTCCGTCGTCACCACGACGGGTGATCCAAGCCTCCCGCCTTCGCCGAGCCCAACGCCTGCGATCACGGTCGCAACGACCGAACGCGACCTGCAATACGGCACACCGGTCCCCGGCAAAGCGGGTTTTGTCACCAGCCCCCACGCACCGTACGCTGGTTACGTGGATGTCCGTGGATTTGCTCCCGGCATGGAGGTCAAAGATCCCTATTCGGGGAAAATTTTCCTCGTCCCCTGAGTTCCGTCGCGATTCTCGGTCCGGGGCTGATCGGCGGTTCGCTGGGTCTTGCTCTGCATGCACGCCATCCGGAAATCGAGATCCGCGCGTGGGCTCGCCGCAGCGAATCTCTCGG
This sequence comes from Chthoniobacterales bacterium, assembly GCA_041748215.1. Taxonomy (GTDB): domain Bacteria; phylum Verrucomicrobiota; class Verrucomicrobiia; order Chthoniobacterales; family JAATET01; genus JBGTDR01. The sequence continues at coordinate 20,818 of JBGTDR010000080.1, read as the reverse complement.
CGGAATTCGTGAGCTCGCGTTCGCAAATCTCGCCACAACCGACCTCGCAGCTGCCGTTCGCGGAGCACAGATCGTGATTTTATGCACGCCCGTCGAAACGATGCGGGATCTTGCCGATGCCATTTACCCGCACCTTGAATCGAATGCTGTCGTCACGGACGCGGGCAGCGTGAAAGGTTCTGTCGTTCGCGAACTGACTCCCATTCTGGGGAAACAATTTGTGGGATCCCACCCGATTGCCGGTTCTGAAAAAACCGGAATTACCGCCGCCCGTCCTGACCTTTACGAGGGAGCGCCGTGTGTAATCACTCCGTCGCCCGACACTCCGCCGTCCGCAATCGAGACTGTCTCGGCGCTATGGCGTTATGCGGGTTGCCGCATCTTTACGATGTCGCCTGAAGCCCACGACGCCGCCCTTGCACGGACGAGTCACCTTCCGCACGTGACCGCTGCCGCGCTCGTTGCCGCGGTGACGGCGGCCGGCCCTGATTGGCCCGACCTGGTCGGTGGTGGATTTCGAGACGCAACGCGAATCGCGGCGGGTAACCCGGATTTGTGGACGGGCATTCTCCTGGCGAATGCCGCCGAAACGTCGAGTTCGATTGCCGAATTGATCGAAATCCTGCACAAGGTTCGGGCGCTGCTGGCCGTTGGAGATGCCGAGGCCCTTCACGCTTGGCTGGCCGACACCCAGGCCACCCGGCAGCGCCTCACGTCCGAACCGCATGGAATTTAGAGTTACCAAAGCCCCAGTTCTCGTTTCCGAGATCACCGTCCCTGGAGACAAAAGCATCTCGCACCGCGCCATCATGATTGGTGCGCTGTCGAACGGGCCCTGCCGCATCACGAATTTTCTCGAGGGCGAAGATTGCCTGTCCACGATGGAAGCCATGCGCCAGCTCGGCGTTCTGATTGAACACCCCGAGCCCGGCACCGCAATCGTCCACGGCTGCCGCGGAAAATTCACCGAACCTGCTGGTGACATCGATTGCGGGAATTCCGGCACGTCGGTCCGCCTGCTCGCAGGCCTGCTTTCGGCCATGCCGTTTCGCACCCGCATGGTCGGGGATGCTTCGTTATCGAAGCGCCCGATGCGCCGCGTCATCGACCCGTTGCGCCTGATGGGAGCAAACCTGGAGACGGAGGGAGACCAGCAAACTTTGCCGCTGGTCATTCAGGGCGGGCCACTCAAATCCATCCGCTACGAAATGCCGCACGCCAGCGCGCAGCTGAAAAGCGCCATCCTGCTGGCTGGTCTGTTCGCCGAGGGGCGGACCACGGTCGTCGAGCCTGCACGCACCCGCGATCACACCGAGCGCATGCTCGAATATTTCCTCGTCAACACGATTCGCGACGGAAACGAAATCACGATCTACGGCGGGCAAACGCCCGAGTCGCGCGACTTCGTGGTGCCCGGCGACATCTCGAGCGCTGCCTTCTGGCTCGTCGCGGCCGCCGCCCAGCCTGGCTCCCGCCTGCTCGTCGAAAACGTTGGCCTCAACCCCACCCGCACCGCCATCCTTGGAGTGCTGATTCGCATGGGAGCCCGCGTTCGGGAGGTCGTCGAGGTCATGGAGAAAGACCAGGGCGAACCGAGCGGCACCATCGACATCAAAGGCGGTCCGCTTTATGCGACCATCATCGAAGGGGCGGAAATCCCCAATCTAATCGACGAAATTCCCGCGCTCGCAGTGGCGGCCGCGCTCGCCGAAGGCACCACCATCATTCGCGACGCCCGGGAACTCCGCGTCAAGGAAACGGACCGCATCGCTGCGGTCGCCGGAAACCTTCGCGCCATGGGTGTGCACGTCGAGGAATACGACGACGGCATGGCCATCACCGGGACCAACCAACTCCGGGGAGCGCGCCTGCCGTGCTACGGCGATCACCGAATCGCCATGGCCTTCGCCATCGCGGGCCTTTTTGCGACTGGCGAAACCATCATCGAAGACGCCGATTGCGTGCAGACGTCGTATCCCGGATTCGCCGAAATGCTGCAATTCGTCCGCTCCGGCAAAGGTTTTCGTCGGCGCGGCACCGCTGTCCTCGGCGCCGGGGCCACCGGAACGGATCGACGCCCATCCGCCAATCCGGGCGAATGAAATCGACCGTCATCGCCATCGACGGCCCCGCCGCTTCCGGCAAAAGCAGCGTCGCCCGCGGCCTGGCGGAGCGGATTGCATTTTATTACGTCAATTCCGGGGCGATGTACCGCGCCCTCACGTGGCACGTCCTTCATCAGGGCGCCGACCCGGCGGATCCGATTGCCGTCGCGCACATTGCCGAGTCGGCTCGCATCGTGACCGGATTTGAAAACGCGGTTGCTTTCATCGAGATCGATGGGTTTCGACCGACAACTCAGCTTCACGAACAACCCGTGAACCGCGCAGTGTCAGCCGTCTCGACCGTGCCCGCCGTGCGCGACCGTCTCGTGGCCGAGTTTCGTAATCTCGCCGCCGCCCATGCCGTCGTCGTCGAAGGCCGGGATATCGGCTCCATCGTATTCCCGGACGCCGCGTTTAAATTTTACCTCGATGCTCCCCAATCGATCCGCGAACGCCGCCGCGCCGCCCAGGGTCAGGCGGACGAAATCGCCACCCGCGACCGCATCGATTCCTCCCGCCGCACCGCACCACTCGTCATTGCCCGCGACGCCCTCGTCATCGATACCTCCGAACTCGATCTCGCCGGCGTGATCGGCGCCATTTACGATCACCTTTCCAACGCGGGACTTTTTGCAAACGACCCTGCTCCGGTCCGCGCCACGTCATGACGTTCGTTTACAACGTTTTTTACACGCTGGCGAAGTGGATCGCGCAGCTCTTCTTTGGCTACCGCGTCATTCACCCCGAGCGCCTGCCCGAGGAGGGTGGCCTCATCCTCGCAGTCAATCACCAGAGTTATTTCGATCCGCCGCTGGCAGGTATTTGCTCCCGCCGCGGTGTGTATTACCTGGCCCGCAAGTCGCTCCTCGAGTGGCCATTCTTCGGTCCGCTTTTCCCCGCGATGAATGTCATTCCCGTAGATCGCGACGGAAATGACATGTCCGCCCTCAAGATCATCATCCGAAAAATTCGCGGCGGCGATGGGGTCGTGCTTTTTCCGGAAGGCACCCGTTCGCCCGATGGTCGGCTTCAAAAAGCCCAGCCGGGCATTGGTCTGGTGATCGCCAAAACGCTCGCTCCGGTCGTGCCGATGCGCATCTTCGGATCCCACGAAGCGTTCGGCAAAGGATCAAAACTGCCCCGTCTCGTGCCGATCACCGTGGTCATCGGTGAGCCCATCCACTTCACCGCGGCCGACACCACGCCCGCGACCCGCGAGACTTACCAGCATCTGAGCGAACGAGTGATGGCCGCGATCGCCGAACTCGAAATCGAATGAAAAGTTCGGAGAAAAAATCCGATTCGCGGCTCGACCGCGCGGTTCTCGCACTCGTTTTTGCAGCGCTTCTGACCGGCTACGGGCTGGCAATCGCCGGACAATCCCGGGCGATCCCGCCGACGGTAACCATCGAACGATTCACCGCCGTTTGGCCGCCAACCGAATAACGCTGGCGTCCCACTTGCCGCACCGTCGGCCGGCGCGCGACCGGGAACAACTGCGCGACTTCCCGTTTTAGGCCGCCGCGACCGGTGCCTTCAACGCCTTGCCGAAAATGCTTTTGCGGCGGTCGGCGGCATTCTGATGGATCACGCCGCGTTTGGCGGCCTTGTCGAGTTCGGAGGAAACCTCTTTCAGAAGGGCCTTGGCCTCGTCGGTTTTCCCGCCGGCGACAGCTGCGCGAAAACGTTTCTGCGCCGACTTCACGCCGGTGAGGATGCTGGAATTACGGGCAGCGCGGACGACGTCCTGACGGGCGCTCTTCGCTGCGGATTTGATGTTTGCCATGGTGACGTGCTGTTTGTTGAGCTTGAGAATCGGAAGGCGGGTGGTGCCAGAGGAGGGAATCGAACCCCCGACCAAGGGCTTATGAGTCCCCTGCTCTACCGCTGAGCTACTCTGGCGCGGGTTGCGAACGATAGTGGATCGATCCACCTTATCAAGCAGCAAATCGGCCGTCTCCGAACCCTCCTCACCGCAGCTGATCCGCGGAGATTTCGCGGATGTAGAAACCCTTTGCCTCGGACTTCCACCACGCGCCGGTGGTCTGGCGTTCCTCCCAGGTGGTGAAGGTGTAGCTGTCGAGTAATGCGCGCAGGTAACGTGGACTGCGGCCGTCGAACGGGTCGGTCTTCAACAGCGCCAGTGTTTGTGGTTCCGCTTTGAGCAGCGCCGAAACAAACCAGAACATCCACGGGCTTTGCTCGACGCCACCCAGCGCCGCAAACCACATCTGCCAGTCGAGCCGCGGCATGTACGGCGCAACGAACGGTGGGCGGCTCTGGAGGTCACCCGGCTTGTACCGGAATTCGTACGTTTTCCAATTCAGCCCGTCGTCACTGCCTTCAAACGTGATTTCGTTCCGCTCGGTCGTCATCACCGCAAACAGCCCGTAGCCATTGATCGAACGGAACGGAGCGACGTGTTCGTAAACGCCCGCCAGCGGCTCGAGGACGGGCAGCGGCTGACGAAACGCTCCGGAAAATGGCACCAGACTGAGCAGAAAAATTGCCAGCGCCACCGGCCACATTATCGCGGACGGAAACCAGCGCCTTCCGCCTTCTCCGAGTTCGGTCCGGCCGCCCCTGCGACCGATCATTCCCAATTTTCGCCACGATGAGTCATCGATCAGCAGCAGGCAGAGCGCTGCAGTGAGCACATTAAAAAACCCGTAGTTCCCGGTCAGCTCGACGACGATCTGCAACGCGACAAACCCGGCCGCCGCAACAAGTCGAAACCGTCGGGGCAGCCAGATCAAAAACGGCAGCAGGAGCTCGACGCCAAACATTCCGACCACCGATGTCCGCTGCGCCCAGTCCGGCAGCAGATTCATGAACCACGAAACGGCGTTCGGCAGCGGCTGCGTCCAATAGTGGAAATCCAGCGCCGTCAGATTTGCCCACGTCGGGTCACCGCTGCTCAATTTTACGACACCGGACGAAAACATCAGCCGGAACAAAAGCCACCACAGGAGCAAGCGTGCGGCCGGGTGCGGATTTTGCAGAATTCCCCGTGGCCCCAGCCGCCACGGCGCGACCAGGATCGCAAGCAACCCCACCTCGAGCAGCAGGCCGTCCCATTGGAACGAATAAAATACGCCACCCGCCACGACGAGCGACAGGTACGCAGCCCACAGGGCCGCCAGCACGATCGGTTGCGCGATCCCCGCGATCAGCAGCGCCGAAAAGACCAGCCCGGCAACCGACAGGCCGGTCAGCATGGCCTCGGTCGGTGACAGCCACACGAGCGAGGGAAGCTGCCAGTAAGCGCGCGTCCCGGCCGCCTCCAGGGTCTGCGGAAAAATCAATTCCACCGGCATGATGCCGCCGCTCCCGCTCAATCCCGGCACCTGCACGAGATACGATGCGAACGCGATCCCGTAGATCAGTCCAAGGACCCGCAGAAACAAAAACGTGCCCACCGCGTAAGTCGGTGGTCGCACGTCCGTGCCCCAACCCAGTGTTGTGAGCACTGAAAAAAGCCCGCGATTGCGCGCGACGAATCGGTAAAATCCGTTCGTCACCGGCGCAAATCCCGGCACCCGTCGAAATGCCATCAACGCCAGCCGGCCAGCCACCGAGCCCGTCGCGAGCGACCGGAATACGGCCTCGGCCTCACGACTTCGCGTGCCGTCGGCATCAACAAAAATGACCGATCCTGCAAAATCTTCCGCCGCGATCTCCGGAAATTTTCCGGCGACGGCCTGCGACGGCGCGTAGTCCACGCGGTCGCCCGTAATCGATTTCCACCGCTCGATCCATTTGCAACAGAACCTGCACTCGCCGTCGTAAATCAAGAGAGGCCGCTGCCCAGTTTCGCCCGATTTCATTTTGCCAAAAAAATTTTACCCTCTCCCGCCGCGTTCCCTACATTAGCCCGATGTCCTGGTTTAACGCATTCGAGAAACATTGCGGACGCTTCGCGATTCCCGGCCTGATCCGCTACGTCGTCGGGCTCAACGCCCTTGTTTTCCTGCTCATTCAGGTCAATCGGAATTACGCCGCCGCCTTGAGCCTGAATCCCGAAGCCATCCTGGGCGGCCAGGTTTGGCGGCTCGTCACCTGGATTTTCATCCCGACGAACCTCAGTCCGATCTTCCTCCTCTTTGCATTGATCATCCTCTGGACCATCGGCGACCAGCTCGAGGCCGCGTGGGGAACGTTCAAACTCAATCTGTTTTACCTCGTGGGAATGATCGGGTGCACCGTGGCGGCATTTCTCACCGGGGGCAGCGAGTCCTACAACGCGCTGTTGAACCTCTCGATCTTCTTCGCGTTTGCCACCGTCCATCCAAATTTCACGTTCCTCTTGTTTTTTATTCTTCCGGTCAAAGTGAAGTGGCTCGCCCTGCTGAGCCTGGTGTTGCTTCTGCTCCAGGCCGTGGGCGGCACGTGGGCGTTCCGCGCCTCCCTGCTCGTGACGTTTTCGAATTACCTCCTGTTTTTTGGCCCGGAGCTGATTCGCAAATCCGCCGACTCGCGCCAGATCGCGGCGCGTCGGGCGAAATTCCAGAGCGACCAGCTCACCGCCGACACGCTCCACAAATGCCACGCGTGCGCCCGTACCGAGGTGTCGCATCCTGAGCTGGAATTCCGCGTCGCCGCCGACGGCTACGAATATTGCGCCGATCACCTTCCCTCGCGCTCAGGCAAATCGAACCCCGGCCGCAACGCCGATCCCGCATGAGCCCGGTCCCTCCTCCGAGCGTATCGCTGTCACCCACCCTCGCGGAAATTCTCCCGATCCTCTGCTGCCCGACCACCCGCCAGCCACTTCGGATCGCCACCTCCGCCGAGTTAGTGCAACTCGGTCTGCCGTGTGCGCTCGTCCGCGCCGACGGCCTAACCGCCTACCCGGTCGCCGACGGCATCCCGGTCCTCCTCCCGGAGTCCGCGATCCCGCTCACGTAATTCCTCCGTGCCCTCCGATGGCATCGTGGTTTAATCACCCGCTTTTCCCATGACCCCGCAAATGACCGATCTCGAACGCCTCCGCCACTCCAGCGCCCACGTGCTGGCCACGGCCATCCTGCGCCTCTGGCCTGAGGCGCAGTTCGCCGCGGGCCCGCCCGTCGAGCAGGGCTTTTATTACGACGTCGAGTTGGCCCACCGCATCACTCCGGAGGATTTCGCCGCCATCGAGGCGGAGATGAAACGCGAAACCAAAGCCAACCACGTCTTCGAACGCGTCAAGGTCAGTCGCGAAGAAGCCCTTGATCTCGCACGGTCCGGCGCGCTCGCCGCCCTCGGCCCGCGCCCGGAGCCCAGCAAATTCAAACTCGATATCATCGAGCGTATTCCCGAGGGCGAAACGATCACGCTCTACCGCAACGGGGATTTCACCGACCTCTGCGCCGGCCCCCACGTGATGCGCACCGGAAATATCGGCGCGTTCCGTCTCACCCACGTCGCCAGTGCTTACTACCAGGGCGACGAGCGCAATCCCCAGCTCCAGCGCATTTACGGCACCGCGTTCAAAAACAAAACCGCCATGGACGAGCACTTCGCCATGCTCGAGGAAGCGAAACGCCGCGATCACCGGAAAATCGGCCGCGAGATGGAGCTTTTTTGTTTCGACGACGACGTCGGCCCGGGCCTGCCGCTCTGGCTGCCGAAGGGAGCCGCCCTCATCGAGGCACTGGAGGACCTCGCCAAAGAAACCGAATTTGCCGCCGGCTACCACCGCGTCCGCACCCCGCACATCGCCCGCGAAAGCATGTACCTCTGCAGCGGCCACCTGCCGTACTACGCAGACTCGATGTTTCCGCCGATGGAACTTGTGGAGCAAGCGTCCCGCCCGATTCCCGAGGAAGCCGGCGACGACAAATCGTCTCCACCCGCCTCCGACAAGTATTACCTCAAGGCAATGAACTGCCCGCACCACCACAAGCTCTTTGGAGCGGTGCCGCGCAGCTACCGCGACCTGCCGCTGCGGCTGGCGGAGTATGGCCAGTGTTACCGCTACGAGCAGAGCGGCGAATTGTTTGGGCTCATGCGCGTGCGTTCGATGCAAATGAACGACGCCCACATTTATTGCACGGAGGAGCAATTCGAGGCCGAGTTCAACGCCGTGAACGAGATGTATCTGAAATATTTCAAGATCTTCGGCATCGAGAAATACCTCATGCGTTTCTCGACCCACGACCCTGCGAAACTCGGGCAAAAATTCGTGGACGAACCTGCGCTCTGGAAAAAAACCGAGGACATGGTGCGCAACGTCCTCGACCGCTCCGGCATCAACTACGTCGAGGTGCCGAACGAAGCCGCCTTCTACGGCCCGAAAATCGACGTCCAGGTCTGGAGCGCCATCGGGCGCGAATTCACCATCGCGACCAACCAGGTTGATTTCGCCGTGCCCGCGCGATTTGGCCTCGTTTACAAAACCCGCGACAACACGGAAGCGACGCCGCTCTGCATCCATCGCGCCCCGCTCGGCACGCACGAACGTTTCATCGGGTTCCTCATCGAACACTACGCGGGCAATTTTCCGCTCTGGCTCGCACCCGAACAGGTCCGCGTGATCACGATCGGTGACGACGCCCCGCTCGTGGACTACGCCAAAGCCATCCACGCCGAACTGCGCGGACACGGCGTGCGCGCCGAACTCGATGCCAGCACCGACCACATGAAGGCAAAAATCCAGGACGCCGAGCAGCAAAAAGTCCACACCATGCTCCTCGTCGGTCCGCGCGACCTCGAAGCCGGAAACGTCAGCCTCCGCCTCCACGGCAAAGGCAACGCCGGCACCAAACCCCGAGCCGAAGCCATCACCGACATCCTCACCGCAATCAAAGACCGCCGAGCTTGAGCCGGTCCGGGGGTGAGCCGGAAAAAGTCACTCGAAAGTCGGAAGTCCTGCGACGTGATCGGTCAGGGACGCTCCCCGAAACCCTCCAACTCATCCAACAACCTGGGTTCGAAACGCTAATCTCCGGGAACCAGTTCTTCCGCGGACGGACATCGGTATTCGCGAACCAGCACCCGGTGAGAGCCGCGAGTCTCTCCGGTCCAAGTTTTTTAGGGTGTTCTCATGTTCGCGCCATCCCGGGAAACCTCGAGCAAAGCTTTCCAACGACTGCTTAGTTCGAGTTCATTTTCGCTCATTGCTTCGATCAATTTGCGCTGCAGCGATGGCACCGGCAGCGCGAGTAGCGCGGCATAACTCAAATCTTCGGACGTCGGCTTCAGCTCCTTCAATTCGTCGGTCCGCAGTTGAAGTGCTTTCGCTTTCGTTTGGTCGCCGAGTTTTTCGTAATGCTGGCGCAGCGTTTTTGCGGAAAGCGACACTTGTCCCATCGCCAAAGTCCACTCTATAGCCGACCGCGCGGCGGACAGTTGCTTTTCGCCAAGGCGAATCGCCACATCCGCCACAGCCACTCCCACCTTCACGTCTCCCGCCGCAAAGTGCGCTTTCGCCGTCTGGTTGAGGCGAAGCCCGAGCCAACTCAAAAAATTTGAGGGGAAAAGATCACCCAAAAGGCCCAGGCTGAACGGGTATCCGGCGAGGTCCAGAAGCCGGAGCCGGGCTGCGACGGCAGCTCCTCGATGATCCTCGAAATCTGGCAATTCAAGCGCGATCCGAACGCCTTCGACCACGTCCGCGCTGAGCGGAGGAATATTATCGGGATCTCTCTTCATTTCCCGGGAAAGCCAGTTTTCGGCGGCGATCTGGTTGAGCTTCGGTACTGCGTTCCGAGGTTCAATGGCTTCCCATTCCTTTGCCAGCGCAGCGATATCCTGGAGACGTTTTTCTGCATGAACTACCAGCACATCCGAGAGCACTGCCAGATAGACGGGCCAGGTCTCCAGCATTGCCCTGACCTCGCTGAGCCGTTCCTCTTTCCCCGCGGGCAGGCCCCAAAGAGCTCCAGCCAACACGATCTCCCGGTCCTCCGCGTGTCGCTCCGCGATGGCCGCCACCCGCTCGGGAGTGAGAAACATGGGACCACTTTGCACCTGAATCTGCGCCATGATCATTTCCGTAACCGGATCGTCCACCCATCCCATCACTCCAAGCTCAGGGATCGGATCCATCTCTCCCAATTCGCCAAGGCCAGCTGTCAGCCAATCCTCGCTGGGGTTGCCGGCCCGCCGCTCTGCGAGTTTCGCGAGATATACGGCCGACGCGGCCCCCGGCTCGTCCTCAACGACCCGGAGAAATTCACGCCGCGCCTCGTCCGATCGGCTCATTTCCAGTAGCACGCACCCGCGCAGGAAGCGCGTGCGCACGTCCTTCGAATCACTCTCGAGCGCTGCGCGATAGGATTTTGCTGATTCCTCGAACCGGCCTTCGGAAAAATAACGATCGCCTTCCTGGGCCGCTGCCGAGACGTGCATTTCCGCACCGAGTTCCGCGTTTTCCGCGAGATCTTTCATAATTTCAGAAAGCATCCCCAGCGGTCCAGCGGACCCATTATATGGCGCAACTCGGTCCGCGATTTGGCGCAGCCGCGTGACGCGCACACGCGCGGCAGCCATGCCAATCCGCTTTTGCTGCTCCTCAAGGTCGTCCGTGGCAGGCAACTGGTAATCCGAAGGTCGGCTGGTCCACCATTTACGCCAGTCCGCGTCGTTTTCGTACGTCTGCTGAGTTCAGGACCGACAAGGCAAACATCGCCGCCGCGACACGTTCCGCGTCATCATTTGCAAGCTGGCCAACGAGGTAGTTCGCAGTTTCCTTTGAATAGTCGAATGCCAGGGCCATCAAGAGAGGAGCAACCGCAGTTCCTCCAGCTTCCGCCCGTTCACCGATTAACGGCACGGCGCGTTCGGGGTCCATCATCACCGCCAGGCTGGCCGCGTAAAAGACTGTGCTCGCACTTTCCGAGCCGAAAAACTCGATCAGCCCTGAAACATCACCGCTTTGCTCAGCCTCCAAAGCCGCTTTCGCCAGCGCTTCGGCGGTCGGCCTATCGATTCCCTGGGCCCGCAAAATAGCCACAGCCGCCGCGCTCCCTTCGCCTGATTCCTCGGCAAACCCGCCAGTGGCCGCCCAAAGAATAAGAAACGCACCGATAAGCCTTCTGAGTTTAGATCCGCCCATTTCTTCGCCTATACCGTCGGGTAGGCGTTCGGACAACTCAGCTTCGCAGGCAAACGCCTCGATTTTCCGATCCGGGAATCGGGTGCCGAATTACCACTCACCCTTCCGCCTCGAACTTGATGTGGTCGAGGACGCGGCGGTGGATGGTGTGGATGAGGTAGTCGGAAAACCGGGTCCAATAAAATTGCGGCCAGAGGTGCTGGCGGTACCACGTTGTTCCGCGGAGACGGGTGCGACCGTCGGGATCGGTGGTCAGTAAAAATTCACCGCGCTCCGAGACGAGAAATCCTTCGAGATGCGGCGGATGGACGTGACGGTAGGGAGAAATTTCCTGCATGGGGTGGGGCATCGATTCGACCGTAAACGCGAGCCGCCGCGGAGGATCCCAATGCGTGATCGGTTCGACAAAATCCCCGGTCGAAAATCGGCACCGACGCACGGCACCGATACCCTCGCCCTCGATCACCGCCTCGATCGGATACGCAATCCCGGTTTTAAAAACCCACTCGCGTGGCTCGGGGATGCGGGAAAACGCAATCACGTGTTCCCAGACCACAGTCGGCGGCGCGTCCACCACCACCTCCGTGACGCACGCGCGCAGCGGAGCATAGTTCCAACGCGCGTCGGCCACGAAGAGTGCCGGGAGGACCGCCACCATTGCTCCCAGCGCCGGCCCACCCTGCCGGTTGCGCCAGACCTGATCCTGCACGCAATAAGCCACGGCCCCGCCAACAAATGCCATCACCAGCGCGATGGGTGCCGCCATCAGAATGCAAATTGCCCCCTCGATCGCGAAGCCCAACAGCAGCACTCCAGTGACGACCGGGGTCAGCAGTGCCAAACCCACCGCCGATCCAAAGGAACAACGCCCGTGCACGGCAGCCAGCGTGACCGCGACAAATCCCGCCGCGAACGGCAGCGCGAAAAACAATCCCCAACCGTAGCTGGCCGCCGCTTCCACGCTCACGAGCACCAGCAGCACCGAGACAAATGATGTCACGATCACCGCGACCGCAGCGGTCGCCAGGCGCCGCTTCGGCAGCACCCAGCGCAACCATCCGGTGAATCCTGCCGCCTCGACCGACCGCGGATGGTTCCCCGGCGGAATCGCGCACAAAATCGCAAAGAACAAAACGTTGGCGACCGGCAGGAAAAAGATGACGACCAATCCCAGCTGCCAACCGGCGGAACGGAGTCGCGCCACCGTGAGCAGCACGCCGACAATGGCGAACGGCAGCGCTGTCAGCGCAATGACGTAGAGGTATTCGCGCTGGACGCCAGCCAGACTGCCGAGAGACGCGCCGCCCGCGGGCATGAGATAATACCACGGGAGAAACGGCCCCTGTCCGAAGGCCGCCGCCAGCGCACGATCGAGGTTGTATTTGACGATGACAAGCAATACGCCCCACCCGGCGTAGGCGGCCCGGCCCAGGCGCATCGCGCTCAACCATTGACGCACCGATTTTCCGCCCGCACTCACTCTCGCATCGTAACGCGAGCCGGGCAGAAAAGCCGAGCGCGACTTGACGTCTGCTCCCGGGGTAGGAAAATCGAAACGGTCGTGAATAAATCCTCCCTCCTCCAGGCGATTCTCGAAGCGCTGTCCGGTCAATTCGACTCGTTCCGCACGTTCGCAAAAAAAGCGCGTGTCGATGGCAACGACGCCGAGAGCAAATCCGAAGGCAAATACGACACCCGCTCCATCGAAGAAAATTACCTCGCCGATGGCCTCGCCAAGCAGGCGCAGGCGTCCGCCGAAGCCGCGGCCGCCTACGAGGGTCTCGAGTTGCGCACGTTCGACTCCGTGACGCCGATCGACCTCGGTGCCGTTGTCGAACTGGAATTTCCCGGAGAATCCGGCTGGTATTTCCTTGGACCTGCGGGCGGCGGCACCGAAGTCGAATGCGACGGGCGGACGGTCACGGTCGTCACCCCCGAATCGCCACTGGGTGGCCAGCTCGTCGGGTTGCGTGCCGGTGACGCCACGGAATCGCCCCGCGCGACCATTCGATCCGTCGAGTGAGTTCCCCGGTTTCGCTGCTGGACTTCACTTTCGCCGGCATCGGCGAGCGGCTGGCGGTGGACGGTGTGAATCCACGGCACGCCCGCCCGCTCTGGGGTGCGCTTCACCGCGAGCTGTCGGTGGACGTTGAGAATCGGGACGATTTTCCTGCCCCGCTACGGGCCTGGCTCGCCGATCATTTTGGTCACGACGTCACGTTGGACCGGCCCGAGATCACGGCGACCACCGCGAGCGACGACGGATTGACTCGCAAGTTGCTGCTTCGGCTCGATGACGGCGCGGAGATCGAAACCGTCCTAATGGGCTACCGCGGCCGCACGACCGTCTGCCTCAGCACCCAGGTTGGTTGTGCGATGGGCTGCGTTTTTTGCGCCACCGGGCAGATGGGATTTACGCGGCATTTGCGCCCCGGCGAAATCGTTGCGCAGGTCCATCACGCGAGACGACTGCTGCGTTCGCTGGGTCAAAACGGCCCGCGCAACCTTGTTCTGATGGGCATGGGCGAGCCGCTGCACAACTACGACGCCGTGCTGCGCGCGCTGGATATCATTTCCGACACGGGCGGATTGAACATTGGACCCGGCCGCATTTCGGTGAGCACCGTGGGTCTGGTGCCGGCCATCCGGCGTTTCACCGCCGAACGCCAGCCTTATCAGCTAGCGGTGAGCCTGCACGCCGCGACCGACGAAGAACGTTCAGCCCTGCTCCCGATCAACGTTCGGTGGCCACTCGAGGAGCTTCTCGCCGCCTGCCGCGAGCACGCAGCCACCACGGGTCGGCGACTCTTTTTTGGATGGACTCTGATCGAGGGGAAAAATGACACACCGTCCGACGCCCGGCGAGTCGCTGACCTGCTGGCCGGACTCGATGCGCACGTGAATCTGATTCCGCTCAATCCCACCGCGGGATATGCGGGACGGACCACGGGACTCGCCGCCGCGCGAACGTTTCAAACCGTCCTGCGCACCGCGGGTCTCGCCTGCACGATCCGGGAGCGACGCGGGATCGACGTCGCGGCCGGATGCGGTCAACTCCGCGCAACCGTCGTTTGATCGCAAGCGCTCTCCCCGATTTGTGGCAAAATCGTGGGATTTTCTCCCTCGCGGCACCGGAAATCCGGTGGTAGCGGCTGACTCATGACCGCCGAAGAAATCGCCGCCCGAGACAGGATCCTGTTCGAACGTGTCCACCAGGAAATGGTCGATGGTTTTGACGAGGAACTCGAAATGGAGCTCGAAGACGGGGACATCACCCCCGTGACCGACGACGAAAAAGCCTCCCTGCAGGCGTGGCGGCGCAGTTATTTTCAAGAGTTGTTTCGCCTGCAAGGCGAGCTTGTCCGGCTTCAGGAATGGGTCGTCGCCTCCGGTCACAAGATTGTCATCCTCTTCGAAGGTCGCGACGCAGCCGGCAAGGGCGGCGTGATCAAGCGCATCACGCAGCGCCTGAATCCGCGCGTCTGCCGCGTCGCCGCACTACCCGCGCCGAACAACCGGGAAAAAACGCAGTGGTATTTCCAGCGCTACGCCGCGCACTTGCCGGCGGCGGGTGAGATCGTGCTTTTCGACCGCAGTTGGTACAACCGGGCCGGCGTCGAGCGGGTAATGGGATTCTGCTCCGACGAAGAATACGAAGAATTTTTTCGGTCAGTGCCGGAGTTCGAAAAGATGCTCATCCGTTCCGGCATCCAGCTCGTGAAATACTGGTTCTCGATCACCGATGATGAACAGGAGTTCCGGTTCAGCTGTCGCGTGCACGATCCGCTCAAGCAGTGGAAACTCAGCCCGATGGATCTCGAATCCCGCCGCCGCTGGGAGGATTATACGAAGGCCAAGGAAATCATGCTCGAGCGAACCAGCATTCCGGAAGCCCCGTGGCACGTCGTGCCTGCCGTGGACAAAAAGCGCGCCCGACTCAATTGCATTCACCACCTGCTGTCGCTCGTTCCCTACGAGGAAATCGTCCGCGATCCGATCACGCTGCCCTCCCGCGTGCACCACGAAGATTACCACCGGCATCCGGTGCCGGCGGAAATGATCGTGCCGCAGATTTACTGAGTCGGCGTTCGATCAGAAACCACGAACGCGGCCATCGGCGTAGAGGAGATTCTGCCGGCCATTGTGGTACGGCAGCCAATCCTCGACCAGACGAATGCGCGAAAGAGGCAACGAGCGCGCACCGCGGCGGGTCTGGATTTCGACGTTGGTGATTGGTTCACCGTCCGCGAATGGCCTCCAGGCATAACTGCTGCCCTTTTCGCGGAAGAAATTTTTGCCGCGAATATCGGAAGGGCATTGCAACATTTTGGCGGTGACACCGTACGGTTCGAGCGACTCGAGCATGGGCAGCACGTCCATTCCGGGTGGATAAACGGGATTCGACGCGTCGGTTTCGATGGCCGGGAATGTACCGTCGTTGTCGTTAACCGAAACCGAGACGGCGACGCCGATGCTGCGGAGATTCGACACGCACGCGGAACTCCTCGCCCGCTCCTGGACTTTGCCCAGAGCGGGGACGAGCATGGTGCTGAGCAGCCCGATGATGGCGATGACCATCACGAGTTCGATGAGGGAAAAACCCCGACTATTGTTCCTGAGCGGCTTCGAGTTTGCGCGATACATAATCTCTAAAACGTTGGACGCGTTGTTCGGGTGTGCGGCGGGCGTCGCGCCGGGACATGCGGTCTTCCATCCGATCCTGAACGGCCGGATCTTCCATGCGTTGTTCCATCCGGGTGCGGAAAGCATCGCGACGTTCTTCTTCGGGTAAATTTCGCACCTGTTCAAAAAATGCACGCTGGCTCGCGAGTTCGGCTTTGGCGGTTTCCCGCGCCGCGGGCGGAAGGTTGGCAATCCGGCGTTCCATTGCCTGCATCGTTTGTTCCATGCGTTGCGGGTCAAATCCCCCGCCCGGTCCGCCGCCACCCGGAGGGCCACCGCCGCCACTCCAGCCGCCGCCTCCACCGGTCACCAGCGCAAAAAATGATTCCGTTTTGCCACCGAGCGAACGCACGGCTCCGGGCACGGCCTTTTCCACGCGGCCAGACTTCGGAAGTTTGGCCAGAGCAGGATTCCAATCCGCCTGAACGAGAAAATTGGCGTCAGTCTCCATGGCCGCACTGCGCAGCCAGGCGACGAAATCGGATTCCTGCTGCCCCGTCACAACGTCCCGCCGCGGATCGAGCGGAGCGCCATCCACGAGTTCGTCGAAAAATCCCCGCGCCTGCACCATGGTCCACGCCTCACGGTTTCCGCCGCCGAAATAATCCAGAAAACCCGCCTTGGCCCGGCCCGCATCGGCGGCCGCGACCGTCACGTAACGCCAGCGGGATTCGGTAACCGTGGCCAGTGTTTCCAGCGCCTCGGTCACCGGCACTTTCACGACCGACATCGTCACCGGCGTCTCGGGGTCAAGATTGGTGTTCAGTTCGATGTGCCCCTGTTTTTCGATCGAGCGGACCACTTCGCCCAGTGGCTGATTTTCCGCGTCGATCGTAATGAGGCCCCAGCCAGAAATGATCTGCCAGGTGATGTTGGCAATGAGCGCAACCACGAGGGCGATCGCAATCCATGTCCGGGTCGAGAAGGATGATACGCTCATAAGATTTCAGCTATTTACGGGTGGGATCAGTCTTCGGACTTGGTCTTGTCTTTTTTGTCTTTTTTCGGTCCACCGCCCGGGCGTTTTTCCCGCATTTCGGCGTATTTCGCCTGCTGCTCGGGAGTCAATATCGGCGTGATGCGCTCGGACGTCGCTTTCTGGATTTCCTGCATTTTTGCAGCCCGGTCTTCACGGCTGAGCGTGGAGTCAGCGCGAAGGGCTTCGACCTGCGGGCGGAACTGCTCGAAGACCGCCGCGACCTGGACTTTCTGGCCGTCGGAAAGCGTCAACGTTTCACTCAAACGTTCGATCCGCACCTGCTGACGGTCGGCGCCTTTGTCTTTTTCCTTGTCCTGCGCAAAGACGGGATTGGCTGCACCGAGGGCGCAAGCAGCAAAGAGGGGAAGGAGGGATTTTTTCATAGGGAGAAGAGTCGGGAGTTACGTTTCAGGTGGGGTGTTGATGGTTCTGCTGTTCGTTACTGATGACTGCGGGGATCGGCATCCGGTTACATCGGAATGAAAAAAATTTCGCTCGGGAGTGAATTGCTGTAACCGCAGGAGTCATCGGTGAGTCCTATGTCTATGTGGATGCAGCTTTTGACGAATGGATGAGCCGGAACTGTCCGCGTACATCGACGCGGTTCTCACCGGCGACGACGACGCCGCACGCGTATTGGTCCGCCACCTTTATCCCGTTGTGCTGCGAATGGTTCGCGCGCACCTTCCCCGCCGGGCGAGCGAGGAGGATCTTTGCCAGATGACATTCGTGAAGGTATTTTCAAATCTCGACCGTTATTCGCGACAGGTGCCGCTCCACCACTGGGTGAGTCGCATCGCGATCAATACGTGTTTAAGCCAATTGAAGGCCGAATCGTCGCGTCCTGAACTGCGTTGGGCGGACCTCAGCGAAGCCCAGGCCATCACGATCGAAAATCTCGAAGCCAGCACCGGCGAGCTCGACGCGTCGCAGAGTGTTTCCTCGCGGGATCTTGTGGAGCTAATGATGAGCGAGTTGAATCCGGCGGATCGCACGGTTATTACCCTCATGGACCTGGAAGGCCGCAGCGTGCAGGATGTGAAGGAGTTGACCGGATGGAACGCGAGCGTCATCAAAGTAAGGGCCTTCCGCGCGCGGCGAAAACTCAAGAGCATTTACACCCGCCTGACCGGCGAAACCGGACGATGAACCGCTCCAATTCCAATCTTGATCGCCTGCTGCGGGCGGCTTCGCGAGCCACACCAGCTCCGTTGCCGACCGATCCGCCTCTCGGGTTCGAAGCCCGGGTCCTCGCGGCGTGGCACGAGACCCGCGAACGTTTTCAGCCAAATCTTTCCCAGGTCATCTTTAAACGCGCCTTGATTTGCGCCCTTGCGGTCATGGCCGCGGCTGTCGGGGTGGGTCTTTACGAAATGGCGGCTCCCGAACCCACCGAGACCCTGCTCGCCACAGCGACCATCGACTGGGCTTTCGACTGATGCATACCCTCCTAAGCTGGAAAATCATTGCCTGCGCAGTCGGCATTTTTGTCGCCGGGGGCATCACTGGCGGTGTCGTCGGTAAAGCCGTCTCCGATGCGCGGATCAAATATCCGCCCAGCCGGAGCGACTATGCTGGCCGTATGTTTTCCAAACTCCAGGAAATGCTCGAGCTGACCCCGGAGCAGGAGCGAACGATCAAACCCATCGTCGACGAAACCAGCGCGCAGCTCCGAACGATCCAGCTCGCGACGATGAACCAGGCCGCCGACATTCTTTCCGAATCGAATACGCTCATTGCCAGCGAACTTACTCCCACCCAGCAGAAAAAACTCCGGGAAATGGAGCGGGAACGGCGGGAGCGCATGAAAAAATGGGGCCGCGAGCGGTCTTCGGACGATCGGAAGGATCACAAGGAATCCGACCGCGATGGGGATGGCAAAAAAAAGGAAAAGGATCGCGACGGTGATTGAGATTCGATCACGTGTCCGGTGTCTCTTCCCGGACAACGGCAATCGCCTCGCAGACGTCTCGCCAGCCCGGAAAATTCCATGCGTTGGGGAATCCGCGGCACTGCTCCGGTTTGACCGATTGAATCCGGCAGTCGATGCCGTCGAGAAAAACGCACGCCCCACCCTCTTGATCGATCAGGGCCAATCCATCCCGCCGTGGCCGCAGACGCGTATACGATTGTATGAACGTGTCTTCCGATAGTCCCAGAAAACGCGAAATCGCCGCGATATCCGCCTCGGTCAGCCGAACAAAACCCGGCCAGCGACAACAATTTCCGCAACGCTGACACGCATACCAAATATTCGCCTTGGTCGTTGCCGCCGCCAATTCCACTCTGCTACAACCCGCGCCATGCGACTTTTCGTCCCCCGTGGCGACCACCCCGGTGCCAGCAATTTTTTCCGGTTCGTTTTCGATCATTTCCCACTATGGCCGCTCATACCGTGAGCAACCCCGCGCCGACCGGCAATCCTGAATCGTTTTGCAGCATCCGCTGACCGTCCCACCATGCGCATAGCAGTCATCGGCTCGCGTGGCCGCCTCGGAGCCGCCCTGGTTCGCAAATGGAACGGCGCGCACGAAGTCACCGGATTTTCACGACCGGAGATCGACCTGCTTGATCCCAAAACGATCCGCTCCTGCCTTGGTGGCACGAAAAAATTCGACCTGGTCGTCAATTGCGCCGCCGTCACCAATGTCGATGCGTGCGAATCGAATCCGCAGGAAGCGGAACGTGTCAACGTCGAAGCGCCCAGCCGCATCGCCGCGATTTGCAAAAAAAAGGGCAGCCGCTTGATTCACGTCAGCACCGACTACGTTTTCGACGGCCGCCGCCGCGAACCCTACTCCGAGGACGCCGCCACCAGCCCTCTCGGTGCTTACGGCAAAACCAAAGCTGGCGGGGAACGCACCGTGCTCCAGACCTGCCCCGATGCGTGGGTGACCCGGGTTTCGTGGGTTTTCGGCCCGGAAAAGCCGAGTTTTGTCGATATGATCCTCGCCCGCGCACGGGGAGATCAACACGTCTCGGCAATCGATGACAAGTGGTCCACCCCGACCTACACGGACGATCTCGCCGATTGGTTCGAGGCACTCGCGCGCGTCGAACCCGACGGCGGCATCTTTCATCTCGCCAGCTCCGGCCAATGCACGTGGCGCGAATACGGCGAACACGCACTCCGGTGCGCCCAGGCGGCAGGAGCCACCCTCCAGACCACGAGCGTCGGAGCCCTTTTGCTCGAAGACATGGAGGCATTCAGCGCCGAACGCCCCATCTACACCGTGCTCGACACCGCGAAATTCACCCGTACCACCGGCATCACTCCCCCACCCTGGCAGGACGCCGTCGAGCGCTACATCCGCGCGACCATCTGATCGGCGGGTGCCTCATATTCCGCCCGCTGAACTCTCGGAATTCGTCCGCAGATTTCCGCAAATTTTCAGAGAGAATTGGGTGAGATCCATTGCTCCAGCCGGTCGTGGAATTTTTTCCGTGCGGACCCACGGCGACGAACTCCCAAAAAGCCCGTGCGTTCCGTAAATCCCTGGCAACCGCATCCGTCCCGCACGCCGTATCGCTGGCTGGGCTCGGGAGCTGTGCCGACCCATCGACAAACCTCAACTGAACAACTCCATGACGACCGAAAACATTACCATCCAGGATCGCACCGATCTCTCCGACCCCCACTCCGGCGAGGTTGTGCTGGTCAACGTCTTCACTCCGAAACCCGGCCAGATGGATGCATTCGTCGCAGCGCAGACCGGCGAATACAAACGCCTGCTTGGCAAGGTGGCGGGCTGGAAGGGAAACCGTCTCCACCGGGCACTGGACGGCAAGCTGGCCGTGAATTACGCGGTCTTCGATTCACTCGCCTCCTACAAAGCCTGGCGTGAGAGTGAGCTTTTCGCGGAGCACGGTGCCATCATCGCGCCCTTCGTCGAGAAATCGGAACCGGGCATTTACGAAATGCTTTACCAAGCAGGCGAAATCTAGCAGCCCGGCTCGGAGACTGGGGGGGTGGGATCCCGGATCGGATGCCGCCCCCCTCCACCCACGCAG